>CAIJIZ010000395.1 GCA_903820735.1 uncultured Pirellula sp. | reverse complement strand
GGGGTGTGGGTCAAAGAAGCGGATAAGCCGATCACGCGAGCACTTCGCGAACGGGCTTTGCTTTGGCACCAAGAACAATACGTACACGATTATCCGTTCTGCTGGCGAGCAAGCGAAGATCCTTTGATTCAATATCCTCGCGAGAGCTGGTTTATCCGAACCACCAACTTTCGCGATGCAATGCTTGAGAACAACGCGAAAATCGGCTGGCTGCCCGAACATATCGGCCCAGGTCGATTCGGTAATTTCCTGGAGTCAAACGTCGATTGGGCACTATCGCGAGAGAGGTATTGGGGGACCCCACTGCCGATTTGGGTCTGCCAAGCTACCGGAAAGATGGAAGCGATCGATTCCTACGAAGAATTGCTGACCAAGCCTGGTGTTGCGGGGACCGATGTATGGTCCAAGGCCAAAGCGGCTAATCCTTCGCTGGCCGAAGATTTAAAAGTCCATAAACCTTATATCGACGCGGTCTCTTACGATTCTCCCTTCGCCCCCGGCGCTAGGATGCAACGTGTCAGCGAAGTTATCGACTGCTGGTACGACAGCGGTGCGATGCCTTTTGCACAATGGGGTTATCCTCACAAAGGCAAAGAGCAATTCGAGTCCCAATTCCCCGCGGACTTTATCAGCGAAGCCATCGATCAAACTCGAGGATGGTTCTATTCGCAACTCGCTATCAGCACCATGCTTTTCGGTAAATCGCCAGTTCAAAGCGATACTTCATCGGCTAGCACTTCAGCTCCTGGAAAGATCGCTGCACTTGCCAATCTTCCAGCAACCAAGGATTCGGAATTCTCAGTCGAATTCCCTCACCCTTTCAAAAACTGCATCGTCCTCGGTTTGATGTTGGCCGAATGGTACGAAAGCAAAGATGGAAAACAGCGGTTCCTCACTGAAGAAGACGCACGCAGTGCGGTTGGCAGCGATTTCGTCCAGAAGACTGGCAAGATGAGCAAGCAGCTGCGAAATTATCGCAGTCCTCAGGAAATCTTCGATCGCTATGGTGCCGATGCTCTGCGCTGGTACTTATTCGCCAATCAAGCTCCATGGAACTCGATTCTGTACTCTGAACGAGCGATTCGCGACAGTATCCCTGAGTTCATGTTGCGACTCTGGAACGTGTTCAGTTTCTTCACGATCTACGCGGAAATCGACGGATTCGTAGGTCCAGCAGAATTGCAAGGTCCAGTCGACCAACTTCTTGCTTCGGAGTTAGCCAAGGCCAAGTCTTATCGACCTATCGAAGAACGCAGTGAACTCGATAGATGGATTCTCAGCGAACTTGCAGCTACCTGCCGCGATGTTGTCGAACGCATGGACCGTTACGATAGCTACGGAGCTTGCCAATCGCTGAACGCTTTTGTCGATGCACTGAGCAACTGGTACGTTCGTCGTAGCCGTTCCCGCTACTGGTCCTCAGACAAGCAATCCACCGAGAAGATCGATGCTTATTGGACTCTGTACGAATGCTTGCTGGTAACCACCAAGCTGATCGCACCTTTCACCCCATTTTTGTCAGAAGCCCTCTGGCAGCATTTGGCAATTGGCTTACCCGGAGTTCGCGCATCGGTACACCTTTGCGATTACCCCACCGGCGATTTTGCACAAACTGACCACACCCTCAACGAAAGAATGGGGCTTCTGCGTCAAATCGCCTCCCTCGGTCGATCCGCGAGAATGGAATCGAAACTCAAGGTAAGACAACCGCTTTCGAGAGTGGAAGTCACCTTAGTGGATGGAGTTCATGCTCAATGGCTTGCGGCCCACGACGATATCGTTCGCGAAGAACTCAACGTCAAGGAGATTCACTACACAAGTGGATCGAGCCCATTTGTCACCTACAGCGTCCTACCAAACCTCAGAAAACTTGGCCCACGTGTAGGTCCATTGTTGCCGAAACTTAAAAGTAGTCTCGCATCGGTCTCCGGTGCTCGACTCATGGACGAGATGACTCGCAACGGGAAAATTGTCCTCGATATCGATGGGAAAACGATCGAACTCGATGGGGAAGACATCCAAGTACGACTCGCTGCGAAAGACGGCTGGGCGGCTTCGCAAGGAAGTGCGTGCGTCGTGGCTCTGAACACCGAGTTAACACCTGATTTGATCCGAGATGGGATCGCCAAAGATGCGATTCGCCTCATTCAAGACCTTCGCAAACGCAAAGCATGCAACTACACCGATCGCATCGATCTGGTGTTCTTGGTCAGCGATCCGCAGGTCGAAGAAGCGTTGGTTACCAACCGTGACTTCATAGCCGGTGAAACGCTTGCACAAAGCGTCACTGTGCAACTCGAGTCCTTGGAGAACATCACAAATTCGACAAGCGACTGGGAATCAGTGGAACTTGCCGATTCACCGGCTAGGCTTTCGTTGCAAGTGCGACCTGTTCAATAACGGAACGAATAAAAGCATTTGGTTGACATGAAGTCGGTGCGGAGTTGATTGTGCCGCAACCGACCTGTCGAACTAGGCGTACATTCCAATCCGGCTCAAAGAACCGGCACCCGGGAAGCCCCGACGGGCCGGCCTAGAACTCGTCGCTCATCTCGCCGATCGCTTGGTCGATACCCAAGGTTCGGTCGATACCCAAGGTTCGGTCGATGTAGGTTTCAGGGACTGCAAACCTACCCTCTGCAACCCCCTCCCCTTCTGCCGTTGTGCTGCTGGTGCTTGTCACAGGTTTGAAGTCGAGTTCACTTGGGGCGGATTGAATGCGGAACATGTAATTGCTTCCCTCCTTCGCTCGCAACACAACTCTTGGGTCGTTCACTGCCAAGGTCGTCGTCACTCGCGTGCTCGATGGATTAACGGCTTGAACCGTCAACTCCGTCGCGGCTTGATTCAAGCTAACTTCGATGTTCGAGTAATTCCGCCAATCCTTTACCCCGTCGTACCAAAGCGAAGTTTGATTTGGCTGCACAGCAACGGTGATACCTTTTCGTAGCGATCGAGTCGTGAAATCCCGGACGTCCATGTAATTTGGATCGCGATTTCCGACAACCAACGGCGTTGTTAGCGAATCGGAATCTGCAGTGTTTGATATCACATTCGCCGAAACAGTGCCGCCATTGGTAATGAACGGCAGTGGAGGTACGGTGAACTGATAAGTACCCGGGCCAACGTCGGTTACTTTGACGATCCTTCCTTGCGCCTCAGGGGAATGTGGTAGCGGTCCATCCGCCACCCCCACCCCTTCGATCTGTTGGACCATCACTTTCACACCTTGGAGGGTGGATTGGGTGGTAACCCCAACATCCCGTGGTGTGTAGTTGATCACGTTGAGCGTTACGTTGGCAGTAGCCGTAAGTCCATTACCATCGCTGATGGTATAGCTAAACGTAGCCGTACCCGTGAAGCTTGTTGACGGTGCGGTATACAATATTGACTTAGCATCGCTCGCAATTGCGACCGTCCCGCTGCCAGTGGCAGGTTGGGTAATGGCAGTAATGGTAAGTGATTCTCCAGCATCAACGCTGGTGTCATTCGCTAAAACATTCAAACTCTGATTGCTGGATGTGGCGATGGTAAAACTATCGGCTATAGCCACTGGAGGGTCGTTAACTGCCGTGATAGTCATGCTCATCGTACCATTGGCTGTTCCGCCGTTGCTACTTTTGACCGTATAGGTAACCAAATCAACACCGACATAATTCGCTTTCGGGGTGTAGCGAATCTTGGTCTTGTTCTCATTGAGCGATACAGTGCCTTGCGCAGCCGACACAGCGGCAATACTTAGCGTATCGCCGGTTACAGCAGGCGTGTCGTTCGCGAGTACATCGTATTCGGTTTGAGGGGCATCTTCAGCGATTGTGAACGATTCCCCAACAACCGTCGGAGGAGGCACAGCGAGTTTTACGTTGACAGTGACGTTGGCGGTTGCGGTGCCGCCCCGTCCGTCGCTGATGGTGTAGGAGAAAGTTTCTGCCCCGGAGTAATTGGCTTTAGGAGTGTAAAGAACCCCATTGCCTCCTGTTGCAATCTTGACGGTTCCACCTTGATTGGTTGCACCGAGAGCTGAAACGACCAAGGTCTCTCCCGAATCTGGGCCGGTTGAGTCATTTCCGAGTACGTTTAAAAACACATCGACTTGGTTTTGGATCACATCATTGAACACGTCAGCTACTGCGATCGGGTTATCGTTTACCGATTGAACATTTACCGTAACCGTTGCAGTTGAAGTTGCGCCGTTTTGATCGCTGACAACATAGGTGAATTTCTCTGCACCGGTAAAGTTAGCGGCTGGAGTGTAAACCACTTGCTTCGCTCCACTTGCGATCGATACGGTCCCGCCCTTGTCAGGGGTTGAAACGGACTGGATATTTAAAACTGTTGATGCACCGCCGGTGATTGCGTCGTTGGCAAGGACATCGAGGGTGTTGTTGGTTGTATCTTCGTTCACGCTAAAGGTATCATCGGCAGCGGTGAAATTCGAAGAGATCGAGATCGATTTGGAATCGAATAAGACGCGGTTTGCCGGCACTCCGGAGCTTGCGGAATCATTGAACAGAGCGAACACTTTGGTGTCTTCGTCCGCTTCGTCCATCAAGAACTTCGCTGTACCACCCGCTTTGGCTCGCATTCGAATCGTGATGAAGTTTTGTGGGTCACGTCCAGGCCCGGCGGTCAACGAAGAAAATGCACCGAGTTCGTCGATCAAACCAACGGTCGCTGTAGAACCCGATTTCCCATTTGCGAACAAAGGATCGTAGGTGATTGGGTTAGCGCCCACCAATTCAACTTTGGATGCATCGTAGAACAGGTCGACGTAAGCCGTATACACACCATCTCCAGATCCTGAACCGGTGATACGCAGGTCTTGGACTTTAAGATTCAACAAAAACTCTTGATTGACGGCGAGTGAGGTCAAAGGCTGACCTGAGACGCTTTGCAAAAACATATCGACCGCAATTTTCGCCGTGTCGGCGACTTGGATCGCCAAAGTTTGGCTCGTGACATTGCCCGCACTATCTTGAAGTTGCAAAATGGCCGTTTGCGGGCCGAGTTGATTGGCGGCTGGAGTCCACGTGATCACGCCCGTATCGGGATTGATGGACATCTGCGCTGGCGCATTGTCCAGAACATATCGCAACCCCAAGCCTTCTTCGGGATGATTTAAATCGTAACTTAAGGGTGTAGCAACATTAGCTCGCGATGGAAGCTCGCCATTTGGAATGGCAGTTGGTGGACTAACATCGTACTTGAGTGACAAAGCAGGGGATGCATTGGAAGTTGTGCCGCTGAGTGTCTGCGTTGCAACGATGCTGTATGTACCAGTGCCCAAGCTTCCGAACGACGTGGTGGAAATAGTTGTCGAAGTTCCTGTCGCCACCGCGGAACCAACGACTTGAGTTCCAACCTTCAATTGCACGGTAGCCCCAGAAACCGTACCTGCGACAACGAATTGCAGATTGCTTGCGTTTGTAATGTTATCGCTGTCACTCGTTCCCGTATCGGTGGCTGCAAGTAGATCGACGGAGGTTGGTGCATTGACCACCACCGGTACGCTGAACGTCAACACTTGGGCATCATCGGAGCTACCTGCTGCCGATTGAGTCGAAGGTCGAACACTTACACGCACTTGAAACGTTCCGCTGAAATTTTGCGGAGCAGTTACGTTTAGCAAGCCTGTTTGGCTGTCGACATTGAATTGGTAAGGAACGGATCCTTGGCGAACGGCGTCGTATCGAACCGCGTCCCCTTCTTTATCTTGGCTAGAAAGCTGTACCGATACAGTTTGTCCTGCAGCAATTGGGGGAACTGTGATGTCGTTTAGGAATGGTGCACCGTTGGAGTTATCCGCCGCCGCAGTCGCTGTAAAAGTTCGTGAGAATGTTTGCCCGGTCGAATTCGTAACCGTCACCGTAATGGTCGATGAGCCAGTGGTCCCAAGAGCTTTCAATCGAATTAAGCCGTTTTCATTATCCTCGAAGATCTGCATCGATTTGATAACGACATCATTGACCGGTCGCGATACTTCGCCCGAGGGTTGCGAAGTGACTTTCGTACGAGAGATACCCTCGCGTACCGCTTCTCCTTCTACCAACTGGCCGAATACCGAGTGCTTGAAATCGAGGTGACGCGTGGCGACTTCGGTGACGAAAAATTGCGAGTCATTCGTATCGGCCCCAGCTTTCGCGTAGGAAAGAACTCCCGTGCGGTTGTGCTGTAGATTCAAATTGTATTGGTCGTCGAAGTCTCCGAGTTGTGAACCTCCAGAACCAGTACCGGTCGGGTCACCACTTTGGATCATAAATCCATCGACGACGCGGTGGAAAATAACTTCGTTATCTCCGACTTGGTTGTAAAAGCTCGAATCGACCAGACGGGAGAATTGATCCACAGGCCGTGGCGCTTCGTCGGCAAAAAGTCGAAACACCATTTCACCGTAGCCATTGACCACCATCTTGACCGACTTTGGATTTGCAACCATTTGAGCCGAAATAACGCTGGGGTTGCTGCTTGAGACCGTAATGGTCAATGGACCACCGTTTGGATCGTAAGCATCGATTGGAACGTGCAGGGGTGAGCCCACACGCACGGTCTGATTCGAAACCTCGATGAAGGTTGGATTGATTCCCGTTGGGATCGCGACTCCGGATAAAGTCGATATTTGTTGAAGCGTCTGAACTCCAGTGACCGTTTGCCCGTTGGCAAACTTCCAGGTTGGATATGTGGTGATGTTCTCCGCCGTTCCAGTAGCATTGAGGGTTCGATCCGGATTCGTAACCTCGACGAAAGGCAAGTAAACCTTACCCTCTTGGAACAAATTCCTTTGCTCACTGCTTGAGGCCTGCCAGTCCGCCCCATAGAGCTTCGCCCCAGCGGTTGTCAGCGCCTTTGCAAAGGCCACCAAGTCAGGTGCGGCAGTGGCTTCCCCTTCAGCGACTAATCCGCTGTTCTTTGCGAATGGTGCCGCAAAATCTCCTTGCGAGGCTGCATAAGCATCCGCCCAGGAGGACTGCGAGGAGTTCGAGGTCGCTTCAAAGAAGTCCGCAGCCATGAGTTCTCGACGCTCAAGAGGTTCGAAACGGATGCGTCGAAGGAACCTCGCATCATCCATTAAAATCTCTTGCTTCATCGCGTCGCGAACAAGGCTTTTTAGCGCAGAGCGGACGCGATATCCCATTCTGGAGCTTCCGATACTCGATGGGGCGGTAGAAGCGTCGTTTGCCAATCGCGTCTTGTTTGACTTCATTTTGCGTATCCTGACGTAAAATAAATTTTCCTGATTTAGCGTCTCGTTCCGGGTGGTAAAAACCAGAACAATCGGAAAAAACTACCAAAGGTAATTGTAGTTCTCCCGTACACTTTGGATGATGTTTCGGCTGTTCAGTTCCGAAAACCGTTCAAAAGCCCGGTTTTCTTCCAGGTGAACTTGGCAGAACCTCCAATGATTTGCATAATACGCACGTTGCGTACAGTCGTACACCATTCACGGATGTGAAACGGTTGCATGAATTCAATGCAATCGGTTTTAACAAATCAAGACGGTTTCGAACGAATAGCGGTTAGCCATGGCCAAGAGCAAGAAAAAGAAAGAAACTACCTTCCTCGTCTGTCAAGAAACGGGCGACATCAACTACGTTTTGTTGCGTCGTCCAGGCGCGGAGAAGCTACAGCTCAAGAAGTACAGCCCACGTCTTCGACGTGTCACGCTGCACAATGAAAAGCGTAAGTAATTACTGCTAGCTCGGATGGTTTTAATCTGGTGCCCCAAGCGATCGTAAATGTTGCATTGGGGTGCTGGGGGTGAGTCCGGGGCTTTTCGCAAGCGACGTTTCAAAAACACTGTATCTCTGTCTAGAGAAACACAAAACTACTTCCTGCACAAGGTGGTAGGTTTTTTCGTTTAAAGATCGAACTTAGTTCTGCCAACGGTCAGTCGCTCAAATTCGTGTAAAAAGCCGATTGGTTTGCTTTACCAGCAGTATCATGCCACTCTTCAAGAGCTTGATTCTTCTGCTTTGGTTTCGCGTTTCTCTGGTTCGTCTTTCGCTTCCGTATCAGGCAAGGTTCCCCAAGCGAAAGCGACAAGGATTGTCAGTGCAAAACTGACCAAAATATCGGAGAGGTAATGCGCCCCGGCCACAATTCGCTGCAATGCTGCAAGAGAGGCCATCAAAAGAAACAGCGGTTTGCCTTTGGGATAGACGTAGGTCAAGCCGATTGCCATCGCAACTGCAGTCGCCGCGTGTCCTGACGGAAAACTGCGGACTGTCTCATCAAACCACGACTCTGTAAATGGTCGGCCCCAAACGTCCCAACTCGACAACGCTTTCGCTTCAGGATCTCGGTCGGGGTTAAGCAGATTCCACGGTTCGGTGTCAAAGGTGCTTGGCCGGTTCCTTGGGATTACATATTTGGCTAGGTTTGCAAGGAGCCCGCTAAAGAGAACGAATACCGAAGCATTCCAAAGCTTTTTGCGGTTTCTGTCGTCGATCCACAGGAGTGTCCCAAGTATCAAAACGCACCCGAGAGTGTGGGCAAAGATCTCCATCAAATAGATAAAGCGCCGCAAATCTCCTGGGATCTTTGTCTTCCTGACGATTTGGGAAATCTCCAGATCCCACGGTACGGCGAGCATCGCGGCGAGGAGAAAAACTGCGGCAAGCAGCGTTCCTCGTTTGATCACTTTAAGCCGATTCTCACCAAAAGGAGTTAGCACAATGTTGTTGTTTCTCGGACGTGTCCATGAGCTGATCAATTAGATGATGAGCAGAATTGAACACGGCACCATTCTGCTCGGTCGACTACCTAGACAGCTACCTGGTCCTAACCGAGTTGGTGGATGTCGGCAAAGCGATCCTTGAGTGCTGTATAGAGCTTGCGATACACGGGGAAACCTTGCTGGTATGACTTCTGTGGCCCTCGTTGCGGAGCGACTTTTTCGACCACCGAAATCGTTGCCTTGCAGGCTTCTTCGATATTCGAATAAGCCCCGTCGCCAACGGCAGCCAGGAGAGCAACCCCAAAGGCAGGGCCTTGTTCTGCGTTGATTGTGCACACCTTCTGGCCAAAGATATCAGCCAAAATTTGCTTCCAAAGCTGGCTCTTCGCACCACCTCCGCTAAGCCGAATCTCTTTGACGGGGACTTCGAGATTTTCAAAAATATCTAGGCTTTCTCGAAGCGAATAGCCTACCCCTTCCATCACGGAACGGGCCATGTGTCCTCGCGCATGCTTATTTGTTAGCCCGATAAAGCAACCTCTTGCGAATGGGTCTGCGTGAGGTGTGCGTTCTCCTGCAAGATAAGGCAAGTAGAAAAGACCTTCAGAGCCTGCAGGAACTTGCGCAGCTTCTTCATTTAGCACATCGTAGGGGTCGACACCCTTTTTCTTTGCGAGTTCAGTACACAGTTGCTGTACAAACCACTGAAGCGATCCGGCGGCCGAAAGGGTCACACCCATCATGTGCCACTTCCCGTGAACGGCATGGCAAAATGTGTGAATGCGCCCTGCGCGATCGTACTGGGGAGTGTCGCTATGGCAAAACACGACTCCGGAGGTTCCCAAGCTGGTTGTAACGATTCCTTGCTTAACGATCCCGTTCCCCACGGCACCCGCCGCGCAGTCGCCAGCGCCAGCAACGACCTTGCACTCCGGGCTCAATCCAAGCATCTCAGCAACATCCTTGCGAAGCGTCCCGGTGACTTGTTCCGATTCGAAGACTGGTGCAAGAATCGACGGGTCAACGTCCAACTTGCTAAGAAGTTCCTTGGACCAATTGCGTTTAACTACATCGAGCAGGAGCATGCCGCTTGCGTCACTCGCATCGGTTGCAAGTTCGCCGGTCAATCTGCGGCGAATCTCATCTTTGGGCAACAAGAGGTGTTTGAGCTTGTCGTAATTCTTTGGCTCTTTGTTGCGGAGCCAGAGGAGTTTTGGTGCGGTAAATCCAGTTAATGCCGGGTTCGCCACCATTGAAATCAAAGCATCACGGCCGCCAGCCCGGCGAGTGATTTCTTCGCATTCCGCGTCCGTTCGCTGGTCATTCCATAACAAAGCAGGACGGATCACGCGCCCACGCGAATCAAGAAATACCGAACCATGCATCTGCCCAGAGAGCCCGATTGCCTTAACCTGCGTTCCCTTGACCTTAGCTTTCTTCAATACGGCAAGAATCGTTCCCTTTGTCGCCGTCCACCAATCCTCCGGGTTTTGCTCCGTCCATAATGGTTTCGGGGTCGCCAATGCATAACCCATCGTCGCTTCAGCGATCGGATTTCCAGAACTGTCGATCAGCAAACTTTTCGTACCCGAAGTGCCGATATCAATGCCGAGGTAGTAGGACAAGGTGGCCATAATCGCTGTAGTCTCTCGAAACGGTTCCGGAGGAGAAAAAGGAAGGTTTTAACTGGTTGAATTGCGGTGATTTACAAGTTCGTATCCCGATAAGACAAGGGAGAACTCACCGCTTGAGTAGTATCCTATCGTATAGAATTCGTTCCTAATAGGACGCTACCGGAGTCGACGAATATTGGTAAAAATAATAACGAAAGGGTGAGCGACGGCTCTTCGCCTAACGTAAGCAATGCAACCTGGCAGTTAATCCTGCCCGAGCAACCGCAATTTTTGGCAAGCCGAACTAGCAAATGGACTTTCTCATAGGCCAGATCATGTTTATCCCATCGATCGCTCGACGAACCTTCCAACTCCCGGATACTGCACGTCTATTTACACAATCGTGTCACTCTATCTTCACCCAAATTGCTTGCTGCATCGTGTTTTGCTGCACTACCGGTTGTCCACAACCCGGAAGCACCCCTTCGAGCAGCCAATCTAGCTCCAAACCATCCTCGCTTAGTGATGCCGCCGGTAAAGGGAAAACAACGACTGCAACTCGCAAGGGTCAAAACGACTTTCCACCGCTAAAAATTGGTTTGATCGATTGCGAATCACTCGAAACAGACTTGGTAAACCGTTGGCAAAGTGTTTCCGACCAACCGTTGGAAATT
>CAIJIZ010000394.1 GCA_903820735.1 uncultured Pirellula sp. | reverse complement strand
GCACCGGAGTCTGTTCAAACCGATGACGGTCGCAGGGTGATGTGGGCTTGGCTAACCTCCGTTGGAACGAACAACAAACTGCTCGATAAAACGATACAGTCTCTTCCTCGCGAACTTAGCTTACCCGCCGACGGGGTCTTGCGAATCAGACCGCTGAAGGAACTGCAAACTCTCCGTCACGACCCGATCAAACACGAGAATCTCGTACTTGATAAACCTATTCTTGGTCATACAAGTCGCGTACCACCTGTTGAGAATCCCTTCCTGCAGTCACTTGTAGAAACATCCAGTGATACTTGCGAAATTCGAATCGAGATTCCTAGGGAAGATGTCGATCGAAAGCTTTTTGGATTCATGCTGTTTTCCGATGGCAAGGGAGGAGGATTGCCCCTAGTGTTTCGCCCAGAAACGCACACCGTTCGGCTTGGTAATGCGGAAACAGAATTCCCGATAAGTCAACTTGGTAAGGACGAGAACCTCGAGATACGCATCTTCATCGATAAGTATCTCGTCGAAGTTTTCATCGGCGAGCGAACGACGCTGGTCGGCTCCTACCTTGGGAATACTTTATCACATCGACTCGATGGATTCACTGTAGGTCGCTCAACGCGCATCACAAGCTTAGAGACGTGGAGCCTTAAACCGACCAATGCAGGATTCCATCAAGCTCAGCAGAATCCTCAATGGCGACCAAACTCCAAGTAAACAACTACGTTCGAAGGCAGGCTTCTCTGCGACCGATTACAGCGGCCCGACTGAATGACTGCACCACGCCGGATCACACTGAATAACACTAAACAACACTGACATTTCTGGATAACTAAGGCAATGAAGAAACTGGTAAACATTTTTTTGTTCGTGTTGACCCTTTCGCTCCCCAGCTCGGTTTTTGCGCAGGATGCAAAACGCAGTGACTCGATACCAGACTTCACCCAAGGAGACACGATTCCAGAGGAGTCCAGGAAGGATTGGAATCTTGGTCCAACCGGCTTGCGCGGGTGGATGTACTGCGACCGCTTGGTAACCAAAGACGCGAGGCAAATCTATGTAACGAAAGTTGCACCCGGATCTCCAGCCGACGGAGTGTTTCAAGTCTCAGACGTGATTCTCGGCGTCAATGGTCGTCCTTTCGAGACAGACCCACGATTGGAGTTCGGTAGCGCGATCACCAGTGCGGAATCTGAAATCGGCGCAGGGAAGCTTTCGCTTATCCGTTGGCGAAAGGGGGAAACTCAAGACGTCACTTTAGAACTCTCGTTGTTGGGGACTTATAGCAACACCGCACCGTATGATTGCGATAAGTCACGGCGCATTTTGGAACTTGGCTGCAGAGCACTTGCGGAGCGGATGGGCAAACCAGGTTACCCCAACCGTCGTAATCAAGACCCCATCCCGAGATGTCTCAATGCGATGGCGTTGCTTGCGAGTGGGAATCAGGAATACATACCGTTGGTTCAGCGTGAAGCGCGCTGGGCTGCGAGCTTTAGCTCGACGAGTATGCAGACATGGCATTACGGCTACTGCATGATGTTGGTTTCGGAATATATCCTCGCAACCGGTGATCAATCGCTGATCCCTGGGTTGCGAAGACTTGCGTTAGAAGCAGCCAAGGGTCAAAGCGCGGTGGGATCATGGGGACATGGTTTCGCCTTGCCGGACGGTCGGCTTGGAGGCTACGGAATGATGAACGCCCCAGGTCTGCCTCTAACGATTTCACTCGTGCTCGCACGCGAAGCGGGCATCGATGAACCAGAGGTAACCCAAGCGATTGAGCGAAGTGCAAAACTGCTTCGATTTTACATCGGCAAAGGTGCGGTCCCCTACGGAGACCATCATCCGTGGATTGAAGGCCATGAGGACAACGGCAAATGCGGTATGGCTGCCGTGCTGTTCGGGTTACTAGGTGAGCCTAATGGTGTGGAGTTCTTCTCCAGGATGAGCGTTGCGTCGCACGGTTCCGAACGGGATTGTGGGCACACTGGAAACTACTTCAATATTTTGTGGGCAATGCCAGGAATTTCGCAATTGGGCCCTGAAGCCACAGGGGCTTGGATGAGTGAATTCGGTGGTTGGCATTTCGACTTTGCGAGGGGCTGGGATGGATCTTATATACACCAAGGCCCTCCGGAACCAGACTTTGACAGTTACCAAGGCTGGGAGAGTACAGGGGGGTATTTACTCGCTTATGCAATGCCGTTGAAGAAGACATTTCTGACGGGAAGACGCCCGAGTATTGCCGCGAGTATCGATCGAGCAGCCGCGCAGTCGCTGATCCTCGATGGCAGGGGATGGGATAACAAAGATCGTACGAGTTACTATGATGGCTTCAGCAATGATGAACTCTTCGAGCGACTTAGCAGTTGGTCTCCAGTGGTAAGGGAAAGAGCAGCGATGGCTCTTGCGCGACGCAAAGACCTGCCGATCGAACCATTGATAAAGATGCTTGGTTCACCTCGCATCGAGTCGCGATACGGAGCTTGTCAAACGTTGACTGAACTTCGCAAACGGGGTGCACCGGCGGTCGATTCGCTAATGCCCTTACTCTCCTCGGACGACCTATGGTTACGGGTCAAGGCGGCTGAAGCTTTGGCGAGTATTGGAAGACCGGCGATGCAAGCCGTTCCGCAGCTTCTTGAGCTGTTAGCAAATGTCGATATCGAGAAAGATCCGCGTGGAATGCAGCAGCGTTACATCACCTTCGCGTTGTTCGATCAATCCGGAGGGATGCTCAACAGGTCGCTTGATGGAGTGGATCGCGAAGCGTTGTACAGAGCGGTTCGAGTGGGACTTGGGAATCAAGATGGACGGGCCCGAGGAAGCCTTGGTTCTGTATATCGAAACCTGAGCAAGCAGGAGATCGAGCCGTTGTTGCCGGCGATTTATCAAGCTATCGTGGAACCGGCACCGAGCGGAGAGATGTTCGCCGATACAATCCGTGTCGAAGGACTAAAACTTCTTGCAGAGAATCATATCGAAGATGGGATACGGGCTTGCGTGCAATACACTCGCGGTCAGAATCCTTGGGCTAGCGAGAAGCGAACGCCTGAGTTGATGAAGATACTACTTAGCTACGGGAAACATGCGCAGAGTGTCGTGCCAGAGTTGCGCAACATTGCAGACTACTTTGAAAAAGACGAACCGAACTTCCCGCGAGAACTGATGAAACTCAAAGCGCAGTGTGTTCGCGAAACCATTCAAGAAATTCAGGCAGCGACCGACGAGCCGCCGCTCAGCAAGCTCAGCGGGATCGGGTTATAGGCATTAGGTTTCGTTGCATGCAGAGGATGATCGAACTTCGAATCAGATACGATCATTCCATGCGCTATAGATTACGAGCACGAGTGCGGCATCACCGAACACGAGTGCCGTGTTGCAAACTCGAAACAAATCAACACTAGCTACTGAAATATCGGAAGAATCGAAAGTACTTAATATGCAAGTTGAAATCGTCATCCCTGCGCGTCTGGCTTCGACACGGCTACCCGAGAAACTGCTTTTGAGCGAGACCGGCCAACCTCTGATCGCGCATACATACCAGGCTGCCAGGAAGAGTCGTTTAGCAAACCAAGTGACACTGGCTGTCGATCACCCCAGGCTTGCAGAAGCCGCCCAAGCTTGCGGTGCGTCTTGGGTAATGACCGACCCGAATGCCCAGAGTGGTACAGACCGCATTGCGGAAGTCGCGCGCACTCGCCCGCAAACCGACGCTTTTGTCAACGTTCAGGGAGACGAACCGGAAATCCAAGGGAATGCGATCGATCAAGCGATTGAGTTGCTTTTGGCACATCCGGAATGTTCGGTCGCAACGCTTGCCACGCCGATAAGAAATCGTCGTGACTTAGAAGACCCCGCCTGTGTGAAAGTCGTTCGATCTAAAACTGGCGAAGCCCTTTACTTCAGCCGGTCTGTGATTCCTCATCCCCGGCAATGGGATGAGGGTTACTTGACAGCAGATCCTCCCGTGTATCTACAGCACCTCGGGATCTATGTATATCGCCGGGAATTTCTGCTAGCGCTGAATGAATTACCAGCGAGCCCCCTCGAACAGATTGAGAAACTTGAGCAATTAAGGTTTTTGCAAGCCGGGCACAGGATCGTCGTCGGAGTCGTGCAATCGGCACCTCGCGGAATCGACACCCGAGAAGATTATGACGCATTCCTCGGTCGATTCAGGGAGAATGGAAGGTGACAAAATCACCGTTACCCCGTAGAATTTGGGGTAATTCCGAATTTCACCTCGCATTGAGACTGCATGAGCACAGCATCTACCGAACCGATCCTCTTGGCGGATAATTCCAAGACCGTTGCAGACAGTATTGAGTCGGCCAAGGTAGCGGCGCGCGTTGCTGCCGAGAACAAAGGTCAGGAAATCATCCTGCTTGATCTCTCGAAACAGACAAGCATTTTCGATTGCTTTCTGATTGTTACCGGAACAAGTCGGCGTCAGTTGCATGCAATCGCTGAAGAAATCGACCGCGAATTAAAGAAACGCGGCGAGTCGCGGCTGACCATGTCCGGGTATGACGAGAGCCAATGGATCGCGATCGATTACGGCGGGATCATTATCCATTTGTTCGACGATGAGCATCGTCAATATTATGATCTTGAAGGTCTCTGGGGAGATGCCGCTAAGATCGATTTAAGCGGAGTTTTGCAGCCCACCGGGGCACGTCCGACTGGTCAGGAATAAATGCTCCCGGAATAAATGCTTCTTGTACTTTCCTAGATGCAATAAAACATGGCTGTCTCGCTGATCTACATCCTTTGGTCGATTCCCGTGTTGATCGTCGTCAGTCTCGTGATGGCAGCCACACGCCACGAAAGATGGGACTTGATCAAGAAGCAAGCGATCAGCTCAGGGATATGGACCCTTACGTTTCTTGGAGCCATTGCTCTTTTCATTGCAACGGCGATATGGTGGATTGGGTAAAACACCAGATTGGCTAAAACACTAGATTGGGTAAAACACTAGATTGGGTAAAACACTAGATTGGGTAAAACACTAGGTGCTATCGAAGATTCAAATAAAAAACCCCCGAGAGAACTCGGGGGTTTTTTTATTGAGAGGCTCCGGTGGGAGTTGAACCCACGCGTGGCGGATTTGCAATCCGCTGCCTTAGCCACTTGGCTACGGAGCCATCTTGGTACCCTTTGGGGTACGACAAACATCGGACGGTTATGCTGGTTGTACGGAACAAATCAGGCCAAATTACCCCCTTTTGAGGGAAAATCTCGCCACCAAGCGATAACCTGTACCGGTTAGGAAATTTTTAGTGGACGCG
>CAIJIZ010000393.1 GCA_903820735.1 uncultured Pirellula sp. | reverse complement strand
TCGAGAAAACATCGGTTCTCTGTCGAAATAATCGAACAGGCTGTCTTCGAGCAGATTCAGGTTTTCACCAAGAAACCATCCGCGAAAGCTTTCTGGAAATCGCATCGAAGTCCAATTCTGTGGTGAGACATTTGTTGCGTCGATTTGATCGAGTCGCTCCGTGATCGTTTCCATCTCGGAAGTGCTATAAAGCCCTCTTAGCACTACAGCGGTCCAAACGCCTTGGCGAAGCTCACGGATGCAGTCGGAATGCTCTTGCCAAGCCGTGTCTTCGAGATCGAGGATTCTTTGCGATGTACTCATGGATCAGCCAGTGTTCATAAAAAATTCAGTGTGCCATGCAATGTTTTCATGGAGGGGGGAAAACCCAAAGGAACTCGCCAATGGCTCCCCCACTTTGTTCGGCTACGGTCGACAAAAATCGGCTTTCTTGCTCGATCGCTTCGGCGGTCCAACCCAAGCAAGATCTCATTTTCAAGGAGCTTGGATCATAATTCAGAAGATGTTCCGGTGGCGAGCGTACCATCAACGCAGATGGAAGAACCACGCAGTGGTAAACGCGTAGAGTGCAAGGGTAACTCCGCGCTCGCCAAAAAGTTTTTCGGAAGGTTTCAGGGGTGTCTCCTGGAAGTCCCATGATGATTTCGATCGCCACATGTGCAAATCGAGTCATCTCGGCGATATGCACATCGAATTTTTCTTCCTCGAGGGTTCTTTCCATGGCCTTGATCGTGCGTGTGCGATCCTGCAATTCGTCCAGAGACATTGCTATCTGATTAAATGCCTCCTCGCCATCACGGATCACCAGGCAATCTGCATACTGGTACGCTGGCGCGTAGGGGGTCAGATCCAACAGCGCGCTTCGTGCGGAAGGACCTCCAAATACCTGCACTATCGACGGATCGAGCTTCCTTATATTTCTTGCAACTTTTACCAAGCAGTTCGTTGACCAAACGAATAAAGAGTAGCCGATTAGTTGCGGCCGAAAGCGAAGCAACTCCTGCAAGTACGAATCGTCATCTTCAGAACCTAAATCGATGATCCGCACCTCGGTATTGGCAAACGCTGGATTCGCAACAATAGCAGCCTGAATACGGTGAATACCGTAGCTAGGCAGCGCCTCGCTATGCTCTTGGGCATCGACCTCAGGAGTCATGCAAACCAATGCGATGCGTTTGAGCCAATTACCACTCATCGGAATGCGCCTGTTTAAGTGAGGGGTTTCACAACCTGCGTGACCATCCAAGTCATATCGGCGTGTACGATTTGAGTTTCCGCATAGACATGGAAATGCTTCTGCAAAATCGACTCATAAAAAGCTGGAGATCGATAATAGTTCCAAAACATCCAGACGGGAGCTTGCCCGAGCCCAAGAGGTACGGTCGAACCTGGAAATTTGGCCCGTTCGATCACCACGAATCGGCCCCCAGGGATCAATTCCCCCCACGCTTTCTTGATCAATTCCAGAACATGCTCATCAGGCCAATCATGAAGCACGGACTTATAACTGATCAAGTCGTATTTTCTATCTGCGCGATTTCCATGGGAATCATTGAGGAAATCGCCAAAAAAATGGCTGGCCTGAAACTCAACACGGTCGGACATACCAAAGGAATCAACGTGTTTCTTGCCCAAATAGCATACGACGGGTAGATCCAGGACAGTGGCGTGTAGATCTGGAAACCGCCTGCAGACTTGCATAGCAAATTCACCACTGTTTCCACCAAGATCCAACCAAGAGCGATGCTGGTCCCAAGGAATCGTTTCAAAAAACAGAGGCGCTTCGTAACGGCTGAGCACCGTGGTCAATTTGACCCATCGAGCCGTCGATTGAATATTGATCGGCTCAATCTCGATGCACCTTGAGTAGTCAAACATTCCGAATAACTTGCTATGCCCTTGAAATCCTAACGGGTTCTCTAGCCACAAGCCAAAGGCTTCGATGTCGGAGAGAATTTCCCGACAGAACTCAAGCTTGGTCGTCATCAAATCGGAGTAGCTCCAAGCCTGTTTGAACTCTGCCGTCAGTACCAACGAATCGTCTTGAGCCGTAGCGATCCGTGCATCCTTGAGCACAGCCTCAAGCACTGACGCATTAGGTGGTGGATCATCAAATTCAATGACACCTTCGAGAATCCAACGATCGATCCAACCACGAATCCAGCAATGGTGCAGCGCCGATACAATGATGGGATTCGCTAGGAAACGATCAACGCACAAGTAACCCGGCGCGAGCGATTCCTTGGGTCGGGATTCTGAGTCCATCAGATAAGTCTTCCGGAAGGCAACGGATCGACTTGTCCGGCTGAGTAGATCCAGTCAAGCATCTCCCGATGCAAGGGGAGCATAGCGAGCATTTCCTCGTTCTGTTTGAGGATTTCCTGCAAGACTGCTTGTATTCGATTTGGATCGTTGGCTAATGCCAAGGCAGAGGGCCTCCGAGGCAATCGTCCATTACCCGTCAAAATGTGATAGTAGCTGGTTTCCTGAAAGCCATCGCTCCTCAGGTCGTCGATCCAACCACATTCGTCGTATAAGGCGAGCCGCTCGGTTAGTGAGGAACTCATCGAAGCCTCGCGCGCATCTCGCCAGAAATCTTCTTCCCTTCGTGAAAGCGCATAGTGCAATTGAACGAAGTCTTTTACTTCATCATACAGCGATGTCATTCGCTTGTTGTAGGTATTCCTTATTGAATCATCGCTGCGTCGGTCGGGCAAAAGCTCCATCAAGAGTTCTAAGGCGACTTGAGTCAGGTGGATCCCCGTTGATTCCAACGGCTCGATGAATCCAGACGCAAGTCCGATGGCTACCACGTTGCCCTTCCAGAATTCCTTGAGCCTGCCGACTCGTAGTTTCAGGAATAGCGGTTCGCTGGAGTTGGTTTGCTGGGTATCGTCGGGCATGACTGAGGATCGTAATCGCTCCAAGGCAGCCTGGTCGTGGGTGTGGTTGCTGGAATAGACATATCCAAAACCGGTCCTGCTGCTCAGGGGGATGTTCCAATACCATCCTGCTTCAAGCGCCGCGGCGCGGGTGTATGGGGGTAGCTGCCCGGCTACCGTGTTTCGAATCGCCACCGCGCGGTCGCACAGCAATTCCTTACTCCAGTCGATGAATTCCACACCCAGGAAATGCTCGATCAACTGCGATTGAAACCCTGTGCAGTCCAAAAAGAATTCTGCTGGCACGGAATTGCCCGAAGCGAGCTTCAACTGGGCTATACCGCCACGTCCGTTGGGACTGAAACCCTCGACGGTATCGGACAGATACTCGACCCCCAGCGTCTGCGTTGCATACGTCTGTAAGTAATCGGCGAATTTCACCGCATCCATGTGAAACGCATACGATTTGGTATGGGAAATGGGGGATGTCCCCCCAAACAAATGCGGGCTTTTCGACGCCAGCGATGCCCCCCAGTGGAGCGAGTAGGAATGGTAGGGCCGCAAAATACGTTTTTGCGATCTTTCGGAAAACCAGAACTGGAACAAATCCCTGTTGTCAATGCGAGCGCCGCAGATTCCAAAAGGATGCCAATAATCCCGATCGACTTGTAACCAGTCGCTGAACTGAATCCCGAGCTTAAACGTTGCATCGCATGCCACCATGAACTCGTTTTCGGAGATCCCTAAATTGTCGATCAAGCGATGGATCGAGGGAATGGTCGCTTCACCCACACCGATACCTCGCTTGCCAGGGGGCTCGATGACCGTAATCTTGATCCCCAAATGAGAGAAGCATCTGCCGAGTAGCGCCGCGGCC
>CAIJIZ010000392.1 GCA_903820735.1 uncultured Pirellula sp. | reverse complement strand
GGTCTGCACCTCGCGTTTCTTCATAGCTTGCTCCTGCTCAGCGCGTTGCGATTCGGAGAACGCCGTCAGAATCGCTTTTTGAACCAGTGCCGAGAGGACTTGCGAGGCGACTTGGTCGTAGGAATCCGAGAGGAGTTGGATGTTGGGAAGTTGGGGAGGAGGTTGGACGGTCGAGGCGATTGGTTGGTTATTTGCGGGAGAGAAAACGATTGCGGCGGCAACTGATCCGCGCCGTACGAGGTCTTCGGCGATCGCAGGTGGGACAGTTTGAGCGGATTGGGACTCGACAGAGTCGGCGTGCAGGAGGGCGGTTTGCGAGTCGGTGATCCGCAAGGAGGATTGTTCGCGGAGGAGCTCTACAGCACGGAGTGTTAAGGGCGAATGGGAAATGTCCGCGAGGGCCACTTTTATCCGGGGGGTCGAGGACCCCGAGGTGCCTCGTGAGCCGAAGATCAGCGCGAAGATGCTGAAGAACAGGATCGGGACGACAAAAGTCAGCAGGAGTTCCGAGCGATTGTTTTTCAACCGCCTGAAGCTTACTTGGAGAATCGTCCAAACCATTTATTTCGAATCCGAATGACAAAAACCAAGGAAATCGGGTTACCCCGTTGGTCCTTGCCTCTTTGAGAAGTGGAGGTTGGGGGCAATCTGTCGCAAGCCTTGTTTGGCAAATACTATCAAATTAATGAGTATTCTACCAACGACTAAGGATCTGCGAACTGCGTTAGGGTAGAGAGTCTCGCGTTGTGGTTCAAGGTGAATGCTGGAGAGGGTTCGCGGGGAGTGAATTTTCGAAGGGTTTCGCGAGGGCGGATCCTTTTTCGAATGGGCCGCGAGGAGTTATACTCCATTTCACGAGTTATTTCGCTCACGCACCAATGATGGCAGCACCAATGATGGCAGCACCAATGATGGCAGCACCAATGATGGCAGCAGCTTGATGGCAGCAGCTTGATGGCAAATGCTAGCGAACACCCCGACGGTAACCGATAAACGCCTGGAGCAAGTCTGTGAATTCTGCAAGTGACAAAAACTTCTTATTCGTATTGATTGCTTATCAGAACGGTTACATCACGATTGATCAGTTTCTCGAATCCGCGGCGGCTTGGAACAAAGATCCGAAGCGCGACATTGGAGAGATATTAGTAGAGAAGAAATTTCTGGAGGATGTGGAGCGATACAACATTCAGGGGATTGTAGACGACCGCCTGCGGCGGCTTGGCGGGTTATCGAACAGCCTTAGCTTTGCGTTGGATAACGGGAGTGTTCCCGATGTTAAAGATTTACCCAAGGATTGGGCGGATCGGTTGAACGAGGCAACCAAGGTGATACCGCCTGCACCCGTTTTGGATGGCAAACCGATTGCTAGTCGTTACATCATTCGTCGAGAACTGGGTGGGGGAGGTCAGGGGATTGTCTACGAGGCGGATGATTTGGAGCTTGGTCGTCGTGTGGCAATCAAAAAGGTCCGTCCTGAGCACGAGCACGATCCTGGTGCGATCGGCGCTTTGATTGAGGAGGGGCGGACCACGGGGCGGTTGGACCATTCTAGCGTGGTACCTGTGTATGATTTGAACAAGGATGATCGGGGCAAGCCATTGTTTGCGATGCGGCTGATCCGTGGTGATCGGTTATCGGATGTGATTGAGCGGATTGATTACGGTAGTGCGAGTCGATCGGAATTTCGGTTGGCGATACGTCCGTTGCTTCGTCACTTGATTGCGGTCTGCAATGCTGTTCAGTATGCGTTTGACACCAGTAGCATCATTCACCGGGACATCAAACCGGACAACATCATGATCGATGGCTACGGCGAGACCGTTTTGATGGATTGGGGGATGGGTAAAGCGGTCAGCGATGGGGCCCAGCTCGATGAACAGTCATCAATTTTCTTTCAGCCAACTACATTTGAATCCGACTCGGGCTCGGAGCGAACGAAGGTTGGCGTGATCAAGGGGACGGTGCATTACATGAGTCCCGAACAAGCGCAGGGATTGGTCGACGGCTTGGATCATCGCACCGACGTTTATCTTCTAGGTTCGACGTTGTACAAGATTTTGACTGGCAAGACACCGTATCGGATGGAATCCGGTAATTTCATAGATATGCTTCAGCGGGCTAGAAGGAACCAATTCGAGCCACCTCGGCAGATCCAAGGGCAGGTTCCACGAGCGTTGGAAGCGATCTGTATGAAAGCGATGGCAACGCATCCTCAGGAACGGTATCAGAAAGCGAGCGATCTTGCAGAGGACTTGGAGAACTGGCTAGCAGACGAGCCTGTAGTGGCCTTACCCGAGGGGTTTCTGCAAAGTGCCGAGCGGTGGCTTCGCAAGCATGCCAGATCAGCGGTGGCGGGACTTTTCATTCTCACTCTTGGGCTGACAGGATTGAGTTGGGCGAACATGGCCATTCGTGCGCAGGCGAAAAAAACCCTTGCAAGCCGTGTGATCGCCTCGGACGTACTCGATACAGTCGCTGGTTACATTGCTGATGATGGGCTTGCTCAATTTCCTAACAGCGATCCGATGCGAATCAAGCTACTCAATGTTGTAGTTGGCAGACTAGACGAATACATCGCAACAAATCCGGATGACTTTAGCCTCAAGCTTGACCTAGTACGACAGCTGACGCGAACAGCGAATGTAGTTGGGAGAACCGATACAGCGAAGGCATTGGAGGTTATCGACCGGGCATCTGAGGTCATAAAGGAATCAGAAACTGCGGTGATGCCCCCCGTCGATCGGACGAACTGGTTGGCAGCGGAGGGTGATAAATCCTATTATCATGCGGAGTTACTCATACGAGACGGGAAACTAGAGGAAGCTAACACGATTAATCAGGAAGCGAGAAGTATTGGAGAGCGATTGCTCAAGTCGGATCCTGGTAACGCGGGTTACGGTCTCTCGAAAGCAAGGTCGTTGTTTCAGCACGCAGAGTTATTGGCGCAAGGTCAGGATTGGAAAGAGTCGGCATCGGCTTATAAGGCTGGCAAGGATGCGTTGTTTCCCTTTGTAAAACAATTGATCGCTACAAAGGATCCGGTTCTCCAGGTGGATGATCCAACGGAATTTTCCACTGTTGCGTATTGGATGGAAGGAACGACAAAACAAGGAATGCGCGAGCTTAACTTCGATCCATCCCAAGCCGAGAAGAGCCTCTTGGAGGCGTTAGCTGCTTCGAGGCTCGTGCAAAAATACGATTCCGGCGTCGATGGCTACACGTACGAAATTACGATTCTTACGCAATTGCACCGAATCAAGCTTGATCAAAAGCAATGGGAGGAGGGGAAGAAGTACTACCAGGAAATCAGTGAGGCGATTGCCAAATCACCAGAAAAGGAAGAATATCAGAAGACCCTTTTTGAGATAGAGACGACTCAAGCGGCGCGTATGGCGGAGGTGGATATAGCCAGTGCGGAATCTGCGATGCAGAGAGCTCAGAGGCTGCGAGCAACCCCCAAACTCGAAGAACTAGCTTCATCGGATCCCGCACTTGAACTTGAAATGGCAATACGGCTAACCATTGCCAAGCTGGCTGTTGCCAAACAACAGCTCAGCCTTAATCAAGCTGCATCCGAGCAAGTCTCAGCAGAACAAGTCCAAGCCATTCAAGACGAATTGCAAGGACTTGTGGAACAAGCAAAGAAGCTTGAGTGGACACAAGACCTCAAGCGGGAACTGGGGATCGTCGAGTGACCACATCCTAGGACGACATGTCGACATGATGGCTTGGTGCTTCATCAATCTATGAATTCCAAGCCACCGATGTTGCATTGCTAAACCGGCAAGTGGTCATTCGTGGTTGTCTAATACCTTCTATGTGTAATCTTCTTCATGACTGAAGGGATCATCGAAGAACCCGCTTGCGTGCTTATGTTGCCACTTTCTTCTTAGTTACGAGCCACTTTCTTCTTAGTTAGAATCGTCACTCGTAAGTTTGCTGCACTGGGTAACGGTGGGGTGGTAATTCTCAAGTTACCATCTTTGGAAGTAGGATTCTCGAGTACAAACTCATAACCCTCGGCTGGACCATCTGATGCGGATGTAACTTGAAAACCAAAATCCTCGAGCTTGTTTGACTGCGAACCGCCGACTACAGAAACCTTGATGACTCCAGTGATAGAGTCGTAACCCATAATGTTGATGCGGGCAGAATCAAGTGCTTTCCAATCAAATTCCGAACTAAGAGTCTGTGTCGTTATGGGCTCCGATTGGTTCGGAGCGGGACTGGGGGGCTGTAAGCAACCTCCTTCCTCATCGTGCGACTTGCCTGGCTTGCGCTTCTTGGTAGCTTTTTTTGACGAAGGTTTCTTTTCCAACAACTTGTTAGTAGTCGCAGGCGTCTTCGCACCCTTCTTCACGGCACTCTTCTTAGGCAAAGCCTTTTTCGTGGCGGCCTTTTTTGTAACACCCTTCTTCATCATCAACCTCCTAAAGCGATAGGAATAAGAACTGGACGAGCAATGCGGTTTTTATTGCGACGTGTTGCAATGAGATAAAAAGAACCGACTACCGTCTCGACCCTTATGGTAACTGACCGACGGGGAGCAATGTTGGCTTTCGGGAAAAACAATTCGTTCGGGATTCGCTAGGGGGATTTGCTAGGGGGATTTGCACATCGAGTCCACTTGGACCTCTTCGTTGGGTACCGGTGGGCAGAATTTGCGGGTGGGCTATACTAGAGGAAACACTTCTTGCCCTAGGAAAACTTATGCAAATCCAACGAAATCCCACCCGCAGTGTCCGAATCGGCTCGATCCATATCGGGGCTGGACATCCGATCGCCGTCCAAAGCATGACCGCGACGCATACGACGGACATTCCTGCTACCGTTGCTCTGGTCAACGATTTGCATCGGGCGGGAGCCGATGTCGTTCGAATCGCGGTCGATAGCGACAAGGACGCGGAGGCTTTGGCTCAAATCCGGCAGCAAACTTCGGCGAACCTCTCGGTCGACTTGCAAGAGAATTATCGCTTGGTAACCAAAGTCGCGCCACACGTCGATAAAGTTCGGTACAACCCTGGCCACCTTTACCACCATGAAAAAACTAAGTCGTGGCAAGACAAGGTAAAATTCATCGTCGAGGCTGCGGTAGCAAACGACTGCGCATTGCGAGTTGGAGTGAACTGCGGATCGGTCGACCCAGCGATCAAAGAAAAGTTCGATGCGCATGATTCGATCGGCCCGATGATCGCCAGCGCGACAGAGCATTGCGAACTGCTCGACTCGATCGGTTTCACTCGCTACGTGGTGTCGCTCAAAGATAGTGATCCGAGCAAGGTGGTGGAAGTAAACCACCGGTTTGCTAAGTTGCGGCCGGATGTTCCGTTGCACTTGGGGGTGACCGAAGCTGGATTGCCACCTGATGGGATCATCAAGACGCGGATAGCATTTGAGCAACTCATCGGTCGAGGGGTCGGCGATACGCTGCGTGTCTCTTTAACCGTTCCGAATTCGAAGAAGCCGATGGAGATCGAAGTTGGTCGTCAGATCGTCGATGATATTTACGCCGGGCGATTGCGATCGGTCGTCGCGCTCGATCCATCGAAGCTGAACATTATCTCTTGTCCAAGTTGTTCGCGAGTGGAGAACGAAGCCTTTGTCGAGCTTGCTCAACAAGTCAAAGAAATGACCAGCTACGCCAAGGACTATGCGATCACGATTGCGGTCATGGGTTGCCGAGTCAATGGCCCGGGTGAAACCGATGACGCGGACTTGGGATTGTGGTGTGGCCCGGCGAAAGTCAACCTCAAGCGGCGAAGTGAGCCTCTAGGGGCGTTTGGTTATGACGAGATTTTGCCCAAGTTGCGTCAAGAGCTCGATGCTTTGATCGCTCAGCAAAAGCCTTCCGCTTCTTAGACCACCCTCATTTTTCTACCAATCAACACCATCTTCACCGCACCTTCATGAGAACACCCGCCGACAATCCCGAGGGCCCCGAATCACCGGGGGATCGTCAACTGCTTGTCGATGCTCCTGTTTGGATCATCAAGGTTGGGTCACGATCGCTGACCGACGACTCCGGAAGGCTCGATCACGACCAAGTCGCGAATCTTGCCAATCAGATCGTCGCCTTGTGCGAGATGGGCAAGCAAGTGTTATTGGTATCGAGTGGAGCGGTGGCCAGTGGGATGGGAAAGCTTGGTTTAAAATCGCGTCCGAGCGATTTAGCGACCTTGCAGGCGGTGGCGGCGATTGGCCAAGCGCATTTGATCCAGGTATACGAGAAGACGTTCGCCGAGCATGGACGGCTTGCAGCGCAGATTTTGCTGACGGCGGCGGAGCTCGATGATCGCATTGCTTACTTGAACGTGCGAAATACCCTTTCGCGGCTGATCGAACTCGGAGCGATCCCGGTCATCAACGAGAATGACACGGTAGCAGTCGACGAGCTGAAGACCACCTTTGGAGACAACGATCGGCTTGCGGGGATGGTGGCCGGCTTACTACAAGCCAGTGCTTTGATCATTCTCAGCGACGTTCGAGGGCTTTACGATCGCGATCCTCGCGACCCCGGCGCGATGGTTTTGTCGAGCGTGGAGCGAATCGACGAGAGCGTCGAGGATCTAGTGCGTGATTCGAAGACCGGGATCAGCAAGGGTGGGATGGCCAGCAAGCTAACGACGGCCAAGTTCATCACTCACAGTGGGCAATCAACAGTTATTGCTTGGGGGCGAGAACCCGACGTATTGGTTCGGCTAGCAAAAGGTGAAACGCTAGGGACCCACTTTTTACCTCAGCCCAAATCGCTGGTATCCCGAAAGCGTTGGATAGGATTTTCAGCGCAGCCCAGCGGCAGTGTTGCGGTCGATTCGGGGGCAGCCAAAGCGGTGAAGCAGGGCGGGAGCAGTTTGTTAGCGATTGGAGTGAGGGATGTTCACGGTGATTTTGGGAAAGGGGACATCATTTCCGTGTTAGATTCCGAAGGAACTGAGATTGCGAGAGGATTGAGCAACTATAATTCGACGCAGGTCAAGATGATACGAGGCTGCCACTCTGATCGGATTGCACAGATTCTTGGCCAGTGTCCCTATGATGAAATCATACACCGAGACAATCTAACGGTGATGTAGAACCGCATATGTCATCGAGTCCCCAAGATGCGAAACGAAATTCGGAGAATGCAACAACAGCCCCCAGTGCTGTAGCTAACTGTGCAACAGCCAACTGGGCGCAGCGAGAGAGCAGCCTGTTAGCAAGTTATGCGATGCATTCGAAGGATAGTTTGGGCAGGGTGCACAAAGAATCGGAGCATCCTTATCGGGGCCCATTTCAGCGAGACCGCGACCGG
>CAIJIZ010000391.1 GCA_903820735.1 uncultured Pirellula sp. | reverse complement strand
CTCCCAGGCCCAAAATTGCAGTGGTCGTCTCTCGAACTACAACGCCCACCCAAGCCACGCGATCAGAAGCGTTGGGAAAGCCGATGGAACCCCTACATGCAATGCTCGTGGCCCGAAGAAGATACGCAAATCGAAAGCTTCCGCAGCCGAATCGTCGAACGCGCTCGACAACTCCTCGGAGCCGACTTGGCACGTACCGAAAAATTCACCACCAGCATCATGGACGGTATCGACCTGCGCGAAACCCTACGGCATTGGTACGACGGCTCTTTGTACGTCAAAGTCAATCCGCCCTCGATCGGACAGCTCGACGCGACCGTCATGGTCTTCGACTCCGAACCAGACCCGCGTCACTACGATTGGCGCGCGACTTGGTTCTCCGAACACCCCGACGAGTCGACCCTGGCGTTCTTCGCTACTCACTTCAAAAACCAAATGATCGGCCCTGGCATCGCAATGGCGAACTACGGCGGATCCATGTTCCTCTATCCGCCTCGCCCCATCCCGGATATCTGGCAAGACCCACGACTCGATTTCTCCGAAACACTCGAACAACGTCTCATCGCCGCCGCTTGCCTCCACTCTCAGTCTCGCCACATCGCTCTGATGAGCCCCACCCCTCCAGGCATCGTCTTAAAGAAAATCGCAAAACGCTTCGGTCGAAAACTTGTCCATGTCCCCCTCGCGCACTTCTCCGATAGCGTCATCCAACAACTTCGTATCTTTCACGTCCTCAACGGAAGACACGTACGAAGCTACGCTGCGAATTTCATCAGAAAAGCCTAACAAAAAAAACAACCCGAGCCTCATCCATTTTTGGGGGTCAAGGATAAGGCCCGGGTTGCAACCAAAATCAAATTCAATATTCAACAAGTCTTAGTACGGACCCTTACCAAGGCCCACGTACTGGGTACACCCCAACCTGATCGGTATGCGTCGGCCAGTATGGAGTCGCACGGAACATCCCCCCACCCGCACCGTTAGGCGGATTACCGCCAAACTGATGATAGACAGGGGTCATCGTGTTCTGCGAAACACCCCACGAGTAATTCGATTGCATCGTTACCGTAGGTGGAACCACTAATGCTGTCGGCTGACCCGTTCGCATCCAGTAATATCCACCATGCCACGGTCGCTGATTCGCTTGTGTCCTCGCCCAGTAATCACCCCACGAAGAATGCCACACCCAACCTGCATTCGAACCGAATCCATTCGCATTCGCTCCACTTGAAGCCAAATTCCCGTAGTTGAGCATGTGCCCCTGTATCGCACCGCCAACTGCATGCACGGAAGATCCGACATGCGATACGGCACCATGAACTACTGCCCCATGCCCTGCAACGCCGTGTCCAGCAACGCCGTGCGAATGAACTGCCGCTCCACCCGTGCCATTGCACTGATTGCACGGCTGCTGGGCTTGAACTGCTGAACATGCAAGCACCGCTGTGAAAGCCGTGCCCGCGTAAGAAAATCGTCGAATCATAGTTGGTCTCGCAAAAAATGTTTCTCAAGCCCTAGACGCTTCTCATCCCTAAGAAACGCTCGAACACTCTTTCCGATACCCGGGATCCGACCCTGGCTTTGTTATCTCAACACCCTTCCATCCACTGGTTACTGATGTGGCAACCGAATCGATTTGTGAATCCAATGCACAGCACTACGCGCCGGTGGAGCATAATAAGTCGCATGCGTCCGGTTCAATCCTCGACCACCGTCATAATACGAGTGGTAGCGATCATGATGCTGATACAAGTACTGATGGGGATAAAACGGTTGATACGTGTAGTACGTATGCCCAACATTCCCCGGAACCCCAATCGGAGACATATACATCCCCGCCGTCGCTTCATTCGCATTCCCCTGGGTGAAATAATTTTCAAACAAAGGCTGCGTGCCACGACCCAAAATGTTCCCGTAAGCAACCGTGTTCCCTGGATGCGTCGCAGCTGCTTGCGCCGTCATCTGATGCATCGTTCGCAAACCAGGAATGCCTACTCCCGGTACTGCACCTACTCCCGGTACTGCACCTACTCCCGGCACCGCACCGACGCCGCTTGCTGCTACCCCAGTTGCAACACCGCCAGTCGCAACACTACCAGTTGCAACACTGCCAGCCGCTACCCCGCCGTGCCCCGCACCGCAACTTGGACACTGCGCACTAGCAATCTCCATTCCACCCCACGAGGCGAACGCGACGCCGCTCGCTACCACCATCCGAACCATTCCTTGTAGTCGCATCCGAATCCTCTCCTATTGCTTGGACGATTCTCCCGCAGATCCACCGCGAGCCCCCTCGCAGTCTCCGATCCATTGGTCGTCTTCGCTTTGCTCGGCATTCGACCAAGCCACCCACAAGCCAATTCCCAAGCTCACCATCCAATTCCCTTCCCCACCATGACAGACACAACGCTAGCAAGGATCATTCCGAAAAACAGCCCCGCCGTCTCACAACTCCTCCAACTTCCCTAGTCGTCAATCTCCTCCATTTCGGTATCATTACCCCCCGGGAGCCGAACAATCCCAAACACTTCCTTAGATCCCCATCCTTGAGTCCCAATTCTTCTTCGATTACCGCGAATGAGCACCCCACCGACCAAATCCAGACGCGCCACCGCCGAATCGATGGCCACCAAACAACGCGATGTCTCGGTCAGCGAATTCTTCGCAAAAAATCGACACCTCCTCGGTTTCGATAATCCCCGAAAAGCTCTCCTGACCACCGTGAAAGAAGCCGTCGACAACTCGCTAGACGCTTGCGAAGAAGCCGGCATCCTCCCGGAAATCTGGGTCCGCATCGACCAAACCCAACCCGGCCGCTTCCGCGTCGCCGTCCAAGACAACGGTCCAGGGATCGTTAAAAAACAAATCCCAAACATCTTCGGAAAACTCCTCTATGGCAGCAAATTCCACCGGCTTCGCATGAGCCGCGGACAACAAGGCATCGGTATCAGCGCCGCAGGGATGAACGGCATGCTAACCACCGGCCGACCAATGCAAATCCTCTCAAAAACCTCCAAACGCTCTCCTGTCCATTACTTCCTCCTCCAAGTCGACACCAAAAAGAATCAACCCGAAATCATCAACGGAAAAGGTGAAGGAATCGATATCCCATCCGGCGAAAAAGGTCTCGCCTACATGCGCGATAACGACATCCTTTGGGACTCCCACTACCCAACCACAACCACCCCTCTCAACGCCACCGAACCCCTTACCGAATCCCCCCACGCACCCGGCTCCGAAATCGAATCAGGTACTCGCGTAACCATCGAACTGACCGCTGTGTACAAACGCAGCCGAGGTAGCGTCGATGAATACCTCGAACAAACCGCTATCTCCAACCCACACGTGACCATCCATTGGCACAATCCCGATGGCGAACACCAATCTATCCACCGCTCAACCACCGAACTGCCCCGCGAAGCAAAAGAAATCAAACCCCACCCCTATGGCGTCGAACTCGGTCGACTAATCACCATGCTCGGAAGCGAAAAATCGACTTCCGTCTCCTCATTCCTCACCAACTCCTTCTCCTGCGTTACCCCAGCCGTCGCAAAGAAAGTCTGCGAAGTCGCCAAAATCTCCACACGCGCAAACGCGATCAAAGTCGGACAAACCGAAGCCGAACGGCTCTACAACGCCCTCCAAGAAACCAAGATCCGACCACCCTCGACCGACTGCATCGTCCCCATCGGTAGCGAACTACTCTACAAAGGCCTCAAAGCCATTGTTCCAGGCGAATTCCACGATGCTGTGACCAGACCACCCTCTGTCCAACGCGGCTCCCCGTTTCAAGTCGAAGTCGCTCTGGCTTACGGCGGAAATATGGCGACCCAAAAAATCACTCGCGATGAACTCGCAGAAATCATTCAACAATCCGACGCGAAAACCCTTCGCAAATTCCTCCTGGATTCCTTCAACGGCGTCGGCCCTGATGCCGCCGAACGTATCATCAACCAAACGAAACTTCCTACCCGCTGCAGCCCTCAAAAACTCAATAAAGCCCAACTCGATACCCTCCACAATGTCCTCAAAGAAATCAACATCTCCGAAGGACAAAGCATGCAGATTTTCCGATTCGCAAACCGCGTACCACTCCAGTACCAACAAGGTGCTTGCGCAATCACACAAGCCATCTTGAATACCAACTGGAGACCCTACGGATTGTCGCAATCCAGAGGCGCACTGCCCGCCGGACCGGTAACCCTCATCGTTCACGTCGCTAGCGTCTGGGTACCCTTCACCAGCGAATCAAAAGAAGCGATCGCCAACACCCCCGAAATCGAAAAAGAACTTCGACTCGGTATCCAAGCCATCGGCCGATCCCTCGCTTCATTCCTTCGAAAACGACAAGCTATCGCTGCCCAAGGTAATCGACGAAATGTCTTCTTGCGCTACCTCAAAGAAGTCGCAACCGCCGTCGCGTCAATCCAAAAATCTGAAGCCGAACCGATTTACGATGACCTCTTGTTCGTCGCCAAAAAGAAAACCGCTGTCGCCGATGTGAAACTCGACGAGTTCGGTAAAGCGATCGAACAAGAATCGCTGGCCGCTGAACCAGCCGAAGAAGATGCCTCGTTCGAGTAGCGCAGGGGACGCTTCCCCTGCTAACTACATCTAAGCACAATCAGTAACGGCGACAGGTGCTCGTATCGTCCTACTGCTCCATCACGTCCGCTTCGCGAGACTTGGCGACCTCGCTGACTTCATCCTCGTACTTCTTCGTCAACTCCTGCACTTCTTCCTTCGAACTGTCGCGATCATCCTCGCTGATCAACTTGTCCTTCTCCGCCGTCTCAAGCGCCTTGTTGGCATCTCGACGCACGTTGCGAATCGATATCTTCGCTTCCTCCGCTAGTTCCTTGATCCTCGCCACAAGCTTCTTGCGGGTATCGGTGCTCAACGGCGGAATATTGATCCGGATGATCCGACCATCACTCTGAGGATTCAATCCTAACTCGCTCGCAACAATCGCCTTCTCAATGTCCTTGATAATCGACGTGTCGAATGGACGAATCACCAATTGCTGCGGTTCCGGTGCACCGACGCTCGCTAGCTGCTTCAACGGACTCTGAGATCCATAAGCCGTCACGCGAACTGAATCCAATAATCCAGGCGCTGCTCGCCCAGTGCGAATCCCCGCTAAATTGGACTTCAAATGCTGCAAGGCTTTGTCCATTCGCTCTTCAGCATCCAATAGAATCTCTTCAACCGCCATTTGAATTCTCCAACGTTGCTCTTAAAGGTTTCTAAAGCTTCCTACGAATCGATCAATTCCAAGCTTCTCAGCTTGCGTTGATCACGATACGCTCGCCAGACTCCGAACGTGGACTGATCCGCGTCCCGACCTTCTGACCACTGACTGCCTTAACAATATTCCCGACCTTCTTGAAATTAAAGACGAGAATTGGAAGTTTGTGCGTTCGACACTGCGCAATCGCCGTCGAATCCATCACCTTGAGATTCTTCTCCATCACCGTATCGTAATCGAGCTCACGATACAAAATCGCATGAGGATTCTTCTCCGGATCGTCGCTGTAAACCCCATCGACCCGAGTCGCTTTCAATACAATGTCCGCATCAAGCTCCAAACCGCGATTCGCCGCACAAGTGTCGGTGGTCACGAAAGGTGCACCCGTACCGGCCGCCAAAATCACAATTCGCCCCTTCTCCAGATGACGAATCGCTCGCCGACGAATAAATGGCTCCGCTACCCCGTCCATCTTAATCGCCGACATCACACGCGTCGAAATACCAATCGCCTCCAACGCATCCTGCATCGCTAAAGCATTGATCACCGTTGCCAACATCCCCATGTAATGGGCCGTGGCCTCCTGAATCATCTCCCCACTGGAACCCTTGAATTGCGCCCCGCGAAGAATATTCCCCCCACCGACCACCACCGCTATCTGACATCCCAACTCATGCGCTGATTTGATCTGCTTGGCAATCGCGGTAACCTCATCCATGCTGATCCCACGCTCGCCTGAATGTACCAAACTCTCTCCGCTGAGCTTCAAGATCACCCGCTTATACTGAGGCCTAGTTTTGTTTGACGAATCGATGTCTGTCATAAAGATTTTCCAAAGCGAAAGACCCACAATGCGATCGGAGCAAGCACCCGCTCTTCGGCAAGAACTCCCCGCACTCCCACTATAACGGAAATGACCGTTTCCACGAGCCCTAGTCCTTTCGCCATTCCCTCTTTCAAGGTAGTCTAAAAGGCCGAAAAGACTCCCACTTTCCAGGAAAATAAAACAATGCCACTGCAAATCTACATCAGCGGAAAATACTTCGATAAAGACAACGCGAAAATCAGCGTCTACGACCACGGTCTCCTCTACGGCGACGGCGTCTTCGAAGGTATGAGAGCTTACTCCGGTAACGTCTTCCGCCTGACCGAACACATCGATCGCCTCTACGAATCAGCCCTGGCTATCTGCTTGAAAATCCCCATGTCGAAATCCGACATGATCGAAGCCGTCAAAAAAACCCTCGAGATCAACTCTCTGAAGGATGCTTACATCCGACTCGTCGTCACCCGAGGTGCCGGCTCCCTCGGCCTAGATCCAAACCGCACAAGCGACCCGCAAATCATCATCATCGCGGACCATATCGCCCTCTACGACCCAAAGTTCTACGAAGAAGGGCTCAAAATTATCACCGCCTCGACGATTCGAAACCACCCGGCTGCCCTCAGCCCCCGAATCAAGTCGCTGAATTATTTAAACAACATCATGGCCAAAATCGAAGGCCTCCAAGCCGGTTGCATGGAAGCCATCATGCTCAACCACAAAGGTGAAGTCGCCGAATGCACCGGCGATAATATCTTCATCGTCAAACGAGGTGAATTGCTAACCCCACCAAAAGATGCCGGTATCCTCGAAGGAATCACCCGAAACGCTATCCTCGAACTCGCTGAGTCTCTTCATATCCCCACCAAAGAAACTTCTCTGACCCGACACGACCTGTTCGTCGCCGACGAATGCTTCCTCACCGGAAGCGCCGCAGAAGTCATCCCAGTGGTCTCCATCGACAACCGCTCCATCCACGACGGATGCGTCGGACCTGTCACCAAAAAACTCATGAGCGAATTCAAAAAACTCGTTCACGCCGATGGAAAAAAATAAGGCCAACGCAACTCACATGCCGCGTTAGCCTTACTCTGTAATTTCCAAGCGCACGGCTTGCCGTGCGCCGGTTCTCAAATCGCTCCACCGATCAAACTCGATGCCGCGAACATTGAACTACTAACGGCCAATGCTCGGCGGATTGTCCAACAAGAAATCTCGCGGACCCCGAGTGGTGTAGTAAGGATAAGCGACCGTCGGACCAGGTACTCCCGATCCAACTTGATCGTCCGCACGGTACTGAGCATGACTCATCCCACCATTGCCCGCTCCATGCAAACCGCCACCCATGCCATGTAGCCCCGCACCCATCCCGTGCAAACCGCCTCCCATGCCATGCAGCCCAGCGCCCATACCATGCAACCCGCCACCCATGCCGTGCAACCCGCCCGCAGGACCACATCCGCCAGGCCCACAAGCCCCGCCGTTCTTCGAACCATCGTAACAATACGATCCCGAATGCGTTAAGTGAGACCCGTAATCCGTCCCGCCACGCTGCCAACCAATTCGGCAAGGACGGCAACCAATCGGGCCATTGCAGGTATTACAAGAATTATGCTTCCCCCATCCATTTCGATGGTGCAACCCCACACATCCTGTGGAGCCGACGAGGGACATTGCCAATAAGCCTAGGGAAAGAAGTCCGCGTTTCATTTATTCGATCCTCGTGTTGGTCTGCCCTCGCGAACCATAGGCGATTCGTCTCGGCATGTCCTAGAATCGAATAATCCACTACCAAAAATCCAATCCCTCTAACCCTCCCTGTATATTCAACCTAGATTACCGGCATAATCGCTAGCAAATCACCCCTCCCAAGCCTACCCCTGGCTCGGCAAATGCGGCTCAAACTTCGTCCTCGCCGCTAAATCCGCTAACTTCACTTTCTCCACCGCACCCTGATACAAAACCTTCTGCGCCCGAACTCGACCCTGTCCATCAACAGGCTCAAGACGCTCGTAACGCCCCTCCGGACGCAACCCCCACGCATTCTGATTGTCCTGAAAATACGTCCCCAAAATCTCTACTAACTTCCGTTTGATCTGCCCATCCTCAATAGGAGTTAACAACTCAATGCGCCGATCCAACGAACGCGGCATCCAATCGGCACTGCTGATAAATACCGCATCCTCCCCACCATGATGGAAGTGCAGCACTCTGGCATGCTCCAAAAAACGATCGACGATACTTACCACTGTGATATTCTCACTCAAACCAGGTACCCCCGGCCGTAAACAACAAATACCACGTATGTTCAACCGCACCTTCACCCCTGCTCTGCTCGCGCGATACAAAGCCTCAATCAACTCCGGATCGACCAACGCATTAAGCTTCGCATCGACGAATGCTCGCTGACCCTGAAGACTCCGCCGTGTCTCGCCATCAATCATCGCTATAAGCTTCTTGCGCAATCCCAATGGTGCCGACTCAAGCTTCTCATAAGCCTGCGGTTGACTGTATCCAGTAATCGCATTGAAAAACGCCGAAGCGTCCTTGCCTAGCGATTCGTCGCAAGTCAAGAAACTCACATCACTGTACATCCTCGCCGTCGCTTCGTTGTAATTCCCCGTCCCAAAATGTACGTAACGAACAATCCCCGCCGACTCCCGCCGAACCACAATGCAAATCTTCGCATGCGTCTTCAATCCCCGCACACCATAAATGACTTGCACCCCAGAACGCTCCAACTCCCTAGCCCACTCCATATTCCTGGCTTCGTCAAAACGAGCCTTTAACTCCACCACCGCTGTGACGTACTTGCCTAACTCCGCAGCCCGCTTCAACGCAGCGACAATCGGACTCTTGCGACTCGTTCGATACAAAGTCTGTTTGATCGCTAACACGTCAGGATCCGTTGCGGCTTCCTCAACCAAACGTACCAACGGCTCGAAACTCTCATACGGATGACACAGCAGCAAATCCTGCTCGGCAATGTTCTGTATCATCGGCTTCGCTGGATCAATCTGCGGCGAACGCTGAGCCGGCCAAACAGGATCGCGAAGCGCAGGAAATCCTTCAATGTCTGTCAAACTCATCAATGCCGATAAGTCCAACGGGCCCGGTATGCGGAACACGTCCCGATCGTCCACCCGAAGCTTCTCCGACAAAAAACTCAAAGTCTCCTCCGAGACACCCGCAGCAATTTCTAACCTCACAAAGTCCGCTGATCGCCGCGATACCAACACCTCTTCCATACCCACAATCAAATCACTCGCACTATCCTCTCGAACCGATACGTCCGCATTACGCGTCACCCGAAATGCAATACACTCCTCGATCCGCTTCCCCGGATAATACAACTCCACAAAGTGACTGATCACATCCTCCAACAACGCATACGAATACCCCCGATCACTAGGCAACGTGACAAACCGCGATAATGACTTGCCTAACGGAATAAACGCAAAACGATGCGGCTGATCGGCATCCCCACTGGCCATCCTCACACACAAGTAAAACCCAAGATTCGATAACAAGGGAAATGGTGCGTCAGGATCAAGATCCATCGGCGAAATCACCGGATAGACTTCCTCTTCGAAGAATCGCCGCATCGACTCGCGACTCCGTGCACTAGCCGTCGATGCAACTACCCGCTCCAATCCCTCCTGCGTCAAATTCGGCTCAACCGCATTCAAAAAGCAATCGTACTGATCGCGTATAATCTGAGCCACCCGCGCATAGACCGCCGTCAATTGCTCCGAGACACTCATCCCACTCGGATCCGCTGTGTCTATCCCTTGCGCTTGCTGCAACTGCAACCCACCGACACGCACCATGAAAAACTCATCCATGTTGCTAGCCGTGATCGCTAGAAACTTCAACCTCTCCAACACCGGCACCTTCGCGTACTGCGCCTGGTCCAACACCCGCTGATTAAACTCCAACCAACTCAATTCCCGATTGATGTAATGATTCGGATCTAATGCCATGGCAAAACTGCTCTATCGGTCTACACCGCCAAAAAATTTCCCCCACCCACTCCCATATTTGACAAGATTTTAACCCCACTTCACGTTTCCTGCACCGCCAAAGCCCCTTTCGCTCTAGTCCTATTCCACCCTCTTTCACTAAATTTCACCCACTTGATTTCCCCATCCCCAAGGAAACCCCAAGCGAAACTCACATCCACACATCCAAACCATAAAAAGGCAACAGTATGAAATTCGCCGGCTTGATCCTCATCTGCGCCTCCTTCAGCCTCGCTCTGCTACTCCCGGCCCTTGGGGTCGTCAAATTCCCAACACTCCCCACAAACTCTCCCAATCCCACCTCCAACCTCAATGGACAATTGACCAGCTCGAACCCACAAACAAACGGCAGCCTGGATGCACCAACCCCCGGACTCCTCGCCGCTACCGCCGCCTCCACCTCCGATCCCTCCAACCCCCAATCCCTCAACGATCAATCCCTCAATACGCAACCCTACAACGATAAACTCGGCAAAATCCCCTTCACCCAAATACAATCGCAACGGGTCGCCCTGGGCGCTTGGGTGCTCCTCGTCCCGACCCTCCTCGTCGGACTCGCTATGTGGACTTTCTCTCCACCACCCAAAGGAGCAAAATCCTAAATCCCCGAGTGCTCTCCGAAAGATTCCTCATCGACGCGATGACACCCCCACATTGCTAGCTGCCATTCCATATACGGGGCAACCTGCCGTGCAATCTACATGGCTACCTAATGGCCCCCTACTTGGGCTCAATCTTAAAAGCCACTACCTCCGTCTCTCCAAGTCGCTCTACCTTGATCGCGCGGACCAACTTGATCTCTCGACCCTCACTCAATGAAGCGAATCGATAAGTCAACTTCCCACCCATTCCCTCCATCCCCCCACCACCGCTTGCCTGAAAATTACTCTGAAACGAAAACCCATTCGT
>CAIJIZ010000390.1 GCA_903820735.1 uncultured Pirellula sp. | reverse complement strand
TTGATGACGGGTAAGCACCTAGGTCATGCACAGATTCGAGGGAACAAGCAAGCAAAGGTGAGCTTTCCGGAGTTTAACGAGGGGCAGCATCCGATAACCGATGATGCTTTAACGATTGCTGAAGTGTTACAGCGGAACGGATATGTTACGGGAGCTTTTGGTAAGTGGGGGTTGGGGCCTGTTGGGAGTTCCGGGGATCCGAATAAGCAGGGGTTCGATAAGTTTTTTGGTTACAACTGTCAGTCGCTCGCCCATAGTTATTACCCAGAGTATCTTTGGGATAACGATCGCAAGGTAGGCATCAATCCGGAACCGATCCCCGGGCACCGTAAGCAGCCTATGGGAGACGTGAAAGCCGAAGAGTGGATCGGGCAGCGATATGCACCTGAAGTTATGATCGAACAGGCACAATCCTTTATTAACGATCATCGCGACGAGCCGTTCTTTTTGTATTTGCCTTTTATCGAGCCACATGTAGCGATGCATCCGCCGCTCAGTGCGCTTGAGAACTTTCCTTTGGACTGGGACGAGCAGCCTTATCGAGGGGGGAATGGGTATTTGCCTCATCCTCGTCCGAGGGCTGCTTATGCTGACATGATTGAAGAGCTTGACCGTCATGTTGGAAAGGTTCTCGATGCGCTCGATCAATTTGGATTGACCGAGAATACGCTCGTGGTCTTTACAAGCGACAATGGGCCGACACATCCGGGGAATCAAGATCCAGCATTCCACATTGGGGGGGCTGATCCGAACTTCTTTTCCAGTACATTGGATTTGCGAGGTTACAAAGGAAGTGTGTACGAGGGAGGAATCCGTGTGCCGATGATCGCGCGGTGGCCAAATCACATTCCGGCAGGGAGCGAGCATGATGCACCGAGCTATTTTGCTGATTGGTTTCCAACGCTTTGTGAGATTGCAAATGTTCCAGAACTATACGAGCACCGATCCGATATTTTCAATGCGCTCGATGGCGAGAGTCTCCTACCGGTACTGGAAGGAAAAGTCCCTGAGGGGATGTTTCAACGTACCTCGCCGATGGTTTGGGTGTTCCCGGAATATACAGGTCAAGTTGCAGTGCGATGGGGAGATTTCAAATTGGTCCGACGAGGATTAGCGACTGCGTCACCCATGCCATGGGAACTGTACGATCTAGCGAACGATCCAGGTGAGGGAGTGAATCTAGCGGATGCGTACCCACAGTTGGTGGAAGAGGGTAAATCCATTTTGGCATCTCAATCTGAACCAAACAGTCTCTTTCCGGTTCGTTTCGATGGAGCGAGAGACGACGGAGAGTAGTCAAAAAGCGAATGCGTTGGAGGTCGAAGCATGGATTGGATCATTGAGGAATACTTGAAAAGCTGCACGGATGGGCAGCGGTTAAGTGTGTCGAAATTTCTCTTGGATCATCCTGAGTTTCGAAGTGATTTGCGAGTGTTGCGCGAGCTGGTGCTTGCTGAAATGCGATGGCGAGTGCAAGCTGGCGAATCGCTGCAAGTAGTCAATTGGAAGGTGGAGTATCCTGAGCTTGGTGATGAAGTTGGAACACTTGTTGCGCAAGCCCAATCGATTCAAAGCGGACCATCGAACGCCGAGACGTTTAGTACGGGAATATTGAATACCGGTACGCTTCCTCCTGGCGATTCAGTGCACGAGACTAAAAGTCAAACTTTGGATTTCTCGACCAAGTTCCCCGATCCGTTCGACACGTTGAACAATCGCGAGGGTTCTGTCGAAGAGGTTGTCGAAAGCAAGGGGAGAGGCTTTCCGACCATCCCCGGTTATGAGTTGCTCGATGAGTTGGGCAAGGGTGGGATGGGTGTTGTTTATCGAGCCAAGCAGTTGTCGATTGATCGGCTTGTGGCTTTAAAAGTGGTCCGTCAGGAGATGTTGCAGGCGGTCGATGCGCAGACTCGCGCGAACGCTTTGGAGCGGTTTCAGACCGAGGTGCAAGCAGCGGCGAGTTTGCAACATGATAACATCGTATCGATCTATGGGGTGGGCGAAGTTCGTGCGGGTGGTGGAGTAAGTACACCGCTGCGTTATTACGCGATGCGATATGTACAGGGGGAGAGTTTGGTTGACAAGTTGCGCGATGGTCCGATGGAAGGATCGCGTGCGGCGAAGATCATGGCGGCGGTTGGGCGGGCTTTGGATTACGCGCATTCACAAGGTGTGTTGCATCGGGACTTAAAGCCACACAATATTCTGATGGAGGAAGCAACGGATCGCCCCATGGTGGCGGATTTCGGGTTGGCGAAGCTAGTGCATCGAGATCAGTCACTGACGTATGCGGGTCAAGTGATGGGAACTCCATCGTATATGCCACCTGAGCAGACTCGTGATGCCGGAAAGGTCACTTCGGCAGCGGATCAGTATGCGTTGGGGGCAACGCTTTATCATTTGCTCGTAGGTCATCCTCCCTTTGCCGGAGCGACGGTGCAAGACACGCTTCGGATGATCGTCGAGAAGGAGCCCGTTGCGTTGCGGGAGATCAATCCCACGATCAACGTGGACTTGGAGACGATATGTTTAAAAGCTTTACAAAAAGATCCGGGCAAACGTTATGAAAGTTGTAAGTTCTTCGCAGAGGACTTAGAGCGATTCCTTGATGGCAAGCCGATTGTTGCCAGGCCGGTTGGGCGTGTCGAGCGAGTTTGGAGGTGGGCTCGCCGCAATCGCGCGATGGCAGGAATGATCGGAACGGTCATTGCATTGGCGATTACCACGTTGGTAGCAATAGCTATTGGTTATAGGGAGACAGTTACAGCGTTAGAGAAATCGGAGGTTCGTTTAAAGACAGCCATTTCGGTTGTTGATGAGCTCTTTACGAGAGTGAGCGAAGAGGAGTTGCTCAACGAACCCGGGATGCAACCGCTGCGAAAGGATTTGTTAGAGAAAGCTCTGAGTTATTACAAGTATTTTCTGACCCAGACAGGGTCCGATACGAAAATGCTCGATGAGGTTGCCGGAGCGCACTATCGGGTAGGGATGATCGAGCAATTGACGGGTAACGAGGAAGTAGCCGAGCGGGCATTTGTTCAAGCGTTGGAGATTCAAAGGCAGTTAGTCGAGGAGAGTCCAGGGAATGAGGGTCGGGTTCGCGCGTTAGGAGATACTTTCAATGCGCTCGGTGGACTATATAGTAGGTCTCAGCGGTATGACGAGGGGCTTCGAAGTTTCCAAGAGTCCCGTCGATACCGTTCTGAGTTAGCGGACGCTTGGCCAGATCGATCGGATTATGAAAGGTTATCGATCAACGCGTTGATGAATGTTGGTTTGACCAAGATTGCGATGGGGAAGCGTGAAGAAGGGATGCGGGACGTCATGCGCACCGATGCGCTTCGCAGTGAGCAGTTAAAGCGACATTCGGAAGATGAGAAGATTCAGCGCGATGTGGCACGAGGGAAATATAGTTTAGGGAAGTTTTATTTAGAGGATGGGAACCAGCAAGGGGCGATCGAGTCCTTTCGGTTAGCGATTGAGATGTTTCGCAAGGTGTTGGAGGGCGATCCGCGTTCCCTTAGTGGCAAGTTGGATTGCTCGATAGCGTTGCGTATGTTGGGGGCTAGTTATTCCGAGCAAGGGGATGATAGGGCAGCGATTAAGGAGTATGACGAGGCGTTTTCGATGGCGAGGGATCTCGCCGAGCGCAATCCTCAGGTGACTACTTACCAGCAGCAGTTAGCGCTCTTGTCCATGAGTCTTGCGGCTAGTCACGGAACGCTTGGAGATGTTGAAAAATCTAAGAAGTACTGGGGGGGAGCCAGAGAGATTTTGCGAGAGCTTTATACGCTTGATGAGCAGGACAGAGAGGTGCTGAGCGATTTGGTCGCTTGCCTCGATGCGCTAGCGGAGATAGCAATTCTCGGTGGCGATCAGCAGGGTGCTTTGCAGTGTATAAAAGAAGCCATTGCGATGTTGAAGGAAGCGAAACTGATCGATGAAAACGATCGTTGGCTAGAAGAGCAGCTTGAGCGACTGCAAGAGAGTCTTGTTCAAATGGAAGAGTATGCGGTGGCGGGTCCATAGGAGTCATGGAGGTAGAGGCTCACTGGCAGTGCGTTCCTCTACTAACGTATCGGGTTACCATTTCGTGGCCGACGGCCACATGTCATTGGTAACCCGACGTGTCAACGAGGGAGCTACAGTACACGCTTCATCGCTCATTAGCACGGTCAATAATCCGGGAGGCTCTTCGCTGACGCTTCGCGTCACCAAGTCCTCACTAACGTATCGGGTTACCATTGCT
>CAIJIZ010000389.1 GCA_903820735.1 uncultured Pirellula sp. | reverse complement strand
CGAAAGTTACCGGCGAAGAATTCGGTGCGTCGCAGAGCGGGGTGGATTTTCCTAAGTTGGATCAGTGTTTGGGTGAAACGCACGAGGTCTTTGTTGGATTCGACGAGAGACCAGTCCATCCAAGAGATATCGTTATCTTGGCAGTAAGCGTTGTTATTCCCCCGTTGTGTGCGACGGGCTTCGTCCCCCATGCTCAGCATAGGGACACCTTGGCTTAGGAGAAGTGTAGCCAAGAAGTTTTTGATTTGGCGAAGTCGCACACCTTCGATCGTTTTCTTGGTGGCGGGGCCTTCGACTCCCAAGTTTTGGCTGAGGTTGTTATTGTCCCCATCGCGGTTGTCTTCACCGTTTTCCTCGTTGTGTTTCGAAGAGTAGGAGACCAGATCATTGAGGGTGAATCCATCGTGTGAGGTGATGAAGTTGATACTGTTTTCGGGGGTGCGGCCGTGGGGTTCGTAGAGATCGGAGGATCCGCACAATCGGGTAGCGAAGGGGCCGGCGGTGTGAGGGTCAGCGCGCCAGAATCGGCGAGTATCGTCCCGAAATCGTCCGTTCCATTCGCACCATCGACGGGAGATGCAGGGCAAGCCGTGTCCGGTACCGAATGCCCCGACTTGGTAGGTTCCGGCGGCATCCCAAGCTTCGGCGATGAGTTTTGAATCTGCAAGTACAGGGTCTTCGGCAATCCATTCCAGGATGGGAGCGGAGGAGCTCAGGTTTCCATTTCGGTCGCGAGAAAGGATGCTTGCGAGGTCAAAACGAAATCCATCGACGTGGTAGTTTAGAACCCAGTGGCGCAAGCAGTGGCAGATCAGTTCGCGGCAAACTGGGTGGTTGGAATTGAAAGTGTTTCCGCAGCCGGAGAAATTGCAGTAGTGCGAGCCTTGATTGGTCATCAGGTAATAGACGGAGTTCTCGAGTCCTTTCATGGAGAGGACAGGCCCGCGTTCGTTACCTTCGCAGGTATGATTCAGGACCACGTCGAGGATGACTTCGATGCCGGCGCGGTGCATTTCGCGGACGAGTTGTTTAAATTCATTGACTTGGGCTCCTGGAGAGGGATCGCAAGCGTATCCGCGGTGGGGTGCGAAGAATGCCATGGGGTCGTAGCCCCAATAGTTTGGGTGTTTGAATGGACTGCCGTGGAAATGCAGGATGGGGAATTCATGGATTGGCATCAATTCCACCGCGGTGATACCCAAGGATAGCAAGTAGGGGATTTTTTCGATCAGGCCCAGGTAGGTCCCTCGTTTGGCTACTCGGCTCGTGGGGCTTTTGGTGAAACCCGCGACGTGCAATTCGTAGAGGATCGTATCGCGAAGTGGGGTTTTGGGATGTTTGTCGGATTGCCAGTCGAAGTTGTGATCGATGACGACCGATTTCGGAGGTCGGATCACCCCGTCGCTTGAAGGGAGAAAGTCACCGGCGAGCGCATCGCTGTAGGGATCGATCAAGCGAGCTTTGGGATCGAACCAGTGGCCTAGGTCGGGGCGGAATGGGCCGTCGGCTTGATAGTGATAGAGCGTACCGGGGCGTAGACCTGGGATAAAGCGGTGCCAGATATCGCCATGTTTGTGGTGTTGCTCGGAGAGTTCGATGGTTTCGAAGGGTTCTCGATCATCCTTGGAATGATACAAAAGGATCGAGATGCGATGCGCAGAATGGCTGTAGATCTGGAAGTGGCATCCATCGGGGGTCCATCGAGCGCCGAAGGGTGGAGCGTAATTTGGGGCACTGGATTGAGCAGGATCGATGAGCATCGAAGAGTCGTTTTTGTTTGTGTGTGGCCGGTTCGTCGACCGGAGAATGGAGTTTGTAGGAGGGTACGGGCATTTGGGAGGAGAGAGTATCGTACATACAGATCGGTGGTGATTGGGAAAATCGAACCTGGAATTGGGGTAGGAAATGGTTCGTAAAACCAGTTCGAGAGCTTGTCAAAGAAAACCGCCTGAACGAAGATTACGTCGAACCGAGGGTTCAAGCCAAGGGTTCGTTGGGGTGGCAAACTATGTCGGGCCCAATCGAAATGGCTCGAAACCAGAGTGGGAAATGCGGTCGACGCGACCAACCGATCAACTAAAACTACCAACCAGATCAACCAACCAAACTTAATACGAAAAAAGAGGCATGCGATGATTTCCTTTCCATCGAGGCGAGACGAAGCGAACCGGAACGAACCAAAGCGCTTGGCAGGGGTAAAGCGTGGGGTGTTGTCTGCTGCCCTTTTGGTGGGGATCGTTCCGGTGTTTGGGGAGAGTACAGCATTTCTTACTGAGAGTTTTTTTGGGGGGATTGCAAAGGCTCAGGATGCGCAAGGAGCGATTGTTGCGATTCGTGGGATGTTGGGTGTAGTGGTTCAGGAGAAGGATGGTGCGGTCATTGGGGTGGATTTTCGCAATTGCGGAGACAATTGGATCGACACCTTTCCGAGGGTCTTAGAGATTCCAACGGTTCAAAGCATTTCCGTAAGTGGTCCACTTGCGACTCACGATCGGATCGCATCGCTCAAAGCGTTGCCGAATTTGCGTTCTCTGCGGCTTGAGCAAGCCGCCATTACGGATGCGACGATCGCGGAGATTGCGAAGTTTCCGAAGATCGACGATTTGAATTTAGACCGCAGTCCGATCACGGACGAGTGTTTGAAGAGCTTGGGGGGATCGAAGACGATTAAACGCATTCGTGCGCCGAGAACGAAGCTGTCCGATGTGGGGCTTGCGTATTTAAAAGAAACCACGCAGTTAGAGTTATTAGATTTGTCCGACTGCAATCAGATCAGCGATGTTGGATTGTCCCACATCAGTGGATTGACTCGGTTGAGGAATTTGAGTCTTTGGGGGCCACGGATTACCGACGAGGGGATGAAGCATTTGTCGGGGATGACCAACATGGTTGCGATTTCGTTTCAGGATTGCGGTGTGACAGATCAGAGTTTCACGGCGTTATCCGGTATGACCAAGCTTAAGGAGTTCGACATTTTCCGGACACGGGTTGGAAACGATGCGTTGGCGGCGATCAGCAATGCCAAAGATATGTCGAAGATGAAGCTACGCGATTGCGGGATTACCACGAAGGGGATCGTCGAGCACATCGGCAAGTTTCCCAACATCACCGCGTTGGACTTAAGTGAGACAACCATTAAAGATGCTGCGTTGGTGGAGATTGGGAAGCTCGAGAAGCTTGAAGATCTCAATCTGTGGCATACTCGGGTGAGCGATTCTGGTTTGGTTGCGTTGGTTGGCAGCAAGCTCAAGCGATTGAATTTGGACGATACCAACATTGGGGATGGTGCGTTGGAGCATTTGTCGAAGATGGAATCGTTAGAGTTTCTTCACATTGGAAAGACGGCCGTCACCGATGAGAAGATAGGGGAATTGGCCAAATTGAAGAACTTGAAAGACTTGATTTTGACCAACACGGGTTTGAGCAAGAAGGCGGTAGATGGGCTTCAGGCAAAATTGCCCAACACAAAGATTAAATTTTAGGGGATTGGTGTTGACGTCCTTCGGTAGGCTTTAGTAATTCCGATTGTGTTGAGGGAGGAGTAAACTTCCTCGGCGCGAAAGAGAACCAAACATAAGCTCTATCGTTGGTCAAGCGTTTGCGGGAATGCTTGACTGGCCTTTCTCCTGGGTTGGAGCAGCATAGAACTCGTGGTTGGGCGGTTACTGGGTCAATCGCCTCTGCGGGTGCTTCGCGATAGAGCTTACGACTGAGCACCGGGGTGTTTCCGATAGGGCACCCCGGTGCCAGAGACCAAGAAAGCCTTGGGTGGAATGAATGTTCCCTCCAAGGCTTTTTTCGTTGATGAATAATTGGTGAATCGAAGTGTCAACGAGGGAGCTACAGTGCACGCTTGATCGCCCATAGGAAATCGACCGTTATGCCGCTGCTGCCTCACTGACGTGTCGGGTTACCATTTCGTGGCCAACGGCCACGTCACATCATCGGTAACGCGGAGCGTTAGCGTGCCATTGGTAACCCGAAGTGTCAACGAGGGAGCTACAGTGCACGCTCCATCGTCCATAAGAAGTCGACCGTTATTCCGCTGCTGCCTCACTGACGTGTCGGGTTACCATTTCGTGGCCAACGGCCACGTCACATCATCGGTAACGCGGAGCGTT
>CAIJIZ010000388.1 GCA_903820735.1 uncultured Pirellula sp. | reverse complement strand
TGTGATCCGCCGGATGAAAGTCCAACGTTGCTACCACCAAATCAAAACAAGGTATCAACCGGTTTGCAACCTCGATCACCTCGCTACCGTTGGGGACTGCCAATGCACCACCATCCACGAAATCGACTTGTAAATCAATCAATAACAACGCTCGCTTGCTCATGATTCGTTAAACCTCGAAAAAGTCTCCCTGCTTTAATTTCTGCTGATACTTCGACTGGTTGAAGCGATACAGCTGCGCCGGGCGCTGCGCTCCGTTTTGCTCCCACGCTTCAAGCCCATCAAGCACACCCATACTCAGAATCTTCTTGCGAAAATTCCTCTTGTCTAACTCCCTGCCCAACAGTATTTCATACAGCTTCTGTAACCGACTCAACGTGAAACGACTCGGTAACAATTCAAATCCGATCGGTCGATACATGATCTTCGATCGCAACCTCTCCAAAGCGCATGCGATGAGCTTTCCGTGATCGAACGCTAGTTGCGGTAAAGTATCGACCCCATGCCATCGAACTTGCTTGTGTCCACTCGATTGCGAAAGCTCTCCCCCCACATCATCTATCGGATACGAAGCTGAGTTAACCAAAGCAAAATAAGCGATGGAGATGGTCCTGCCACGAGGATCACGATCCAAGGCACCGAAGGTGTAGAGCTGCTCGAAATAAATATTCTTGCATCGCGTTTTGCTCTCTAACTCTCGCCGAACCGATTCCTCGAGGTCTTCTTCGATCCTAACAAACCCTCCGGGTAACCCCCAGTGTTGCAAAAACGGTTCCTCGTCGCGTTGTACCAACAACACCTGCAAACGATCCTCCGACAACCCAAACACCACGCAATCCACAGTGACAGCAGGTCTCGCATACGGATAACAGAATGCGCCCGAGTGACCCATTAGACGCCCGCTCCTTCCCCGCCGCCACTGAGCTTACTCCTCGCGGCTTCGATCAATTTACGCTTCACTGCATGAAGCGACTCTTCGAGACCACATGCATACTGCTGTGGATTATCAAATCGTAGAACGCCACTTGGGAACGCCGATAATTGTGCTGCAGTCCGATCGCGCATCTGATGTATTGATGGAGAGCTATAAACCACCACTCCCTGATGCATCACTGGCACCAACAAATCCTCATGTCTCCCCCCGGAGCGAACACCTCGAACCACTCCATAAGTGCGACGCTTTCCGTATTCTCCAAACTCGATCATCGCCCCAACGCCATCGAAAGGCAAACTCTCATCGAAGATCATGTCACCCTGTGCCATGCCATCCGCATCGAAAAATCGCCGCACCTGCTGAACCCCCGGATTCGATGTCTTAATCATCTGCTCAGAGATCTTTACCCGTGGATGCCACCCTCCATCCTCTCCTCGAATCGCTCCCAATTTATAAACACCTCCCAATGCAGCTTGATCGTAAGCCGTCGCTAGTTTCGTCCCTACCCCCCAAAGACCGATACAAGCCCCCTGCCGCTTCAAACTCTCGATGAGCCTCTCATCCAAGTCATTGCTCGCCACAATCACAGCGTCCTTAAATCCAGATTCATCAAGCAATCGCCTTGCAGAAATACTTAGCAAAGCTAAGTCACCTGAATCCAAACGTATCCCTACCATGCGATACCCACGTTTCGCAAGCTTCCTGCCAACCTGGATCGCATTGCGAACCCCCTCCAGCGTGTCATAGGTGTCAACCAAAAACACACAATTGTTTGGCAACACTCTTGCATACTCTTCAAACGCCTCCAACTCGGTATCAAAAGACATCACCCAACTGTGAGCATGCGTCCCTCGTACAGGTATCCCATACTTCCTACCCGCCAATACATTACTCGTAGCCGCACACCCACCAATGTATGCCGCCCGACTCGCCGACATCGCTCCATCAGGCCCCTGCGCCCTACGCAATCCAAACTCCAATACAGGATCTCCACCAGCTACTCGCACCACCCTCGACGCCTTCGTTGCAATCAACGTCTGAAAATTCATGATGTTCAGCAACGTCGTCTCAAGCAGCTGACCTTGCAAAATGCTCCCCTTGACTCGCAACATTGGCTCATGAGGAAACACAACCGTCCCCTCAGGTATCCCATCGACCTGCACCGTTAATTTCAAGGATCCCAAATACGATAAGAACTCTCGATCAAAAACCGGCTTGCCATCATTTCCCGCAATCGTCCCTAAGTACTCGATATCCTCTTTCCCAAAACGATATCCCTCCAAGTACTCGATCACCATCTGAAGCCCAGCCGCGACCGCATACCCACCCCCAAAAGGATTCCGCCTGTAAAACAAATGAAATACACCCTCTTGGTCCGCTCGACCCGACTTCCAATACCCATATGCCATCGTCAGTTGATACAAGTCCGTCAACATCGCCATCGATTGCATCCCAATTCCCCTCCTAATGATCGGACTGATTGCCACCAACCGCATCGCCATGTCCGCACGCGAGACGACCCGTTTGAGCTTGTTTACCTACCGAATACCCACGCACCAAATACTTGTGCACTAACCTATAGTGTACTAAATACACTATATGCAAGCTGCGGAATGAATCCAAGTGATAATCAACCCATCGAAGCACCGAAAACCAGAAGATTTACCGGCGAAAATTTACGACGTACAAATCGCCGTCCAGATAATATCGACCCCAGTCCCACTCGACCACCAAACCCAACTCTCCATCGACTCCCTGCATCTCTCGTATCAAACTTCCACGCCTCCAAGCTGATGAGCCACTCGGAGGAGACCGCTTCGCACGATCTAATTCCCGCTCTGTCACCATCGGCGCGTTTCCTAAAGTAGCCTCTAACTGCCGATGATATCCCTGCGAAGATAACTCGTGATAACGCAAATCGATCTTCTTGCGCACCGCCCTTTGCAACTGCAAATCCGCTTTACTCTCCTTGGAACTCAACTGCTGAAGCAACCATAGTTTGCTTAGCCAATCAAGCCTTCCGACAAGCATCATCGGCAACTCGCTCGACGATTCTTCGCTGCGATGACTGGGCGAGAGGACCAACTGATTC
>CAIJIZ010000387.1 GCA_903820735.1 uncultured Pirellula sp. | reverse complement strand
CCGCCGATTTGCACAATCAGTGGCCGAGCCGGTACGAGCGGTGGGTGCGAGTGGTCGATTCGAACGTGTTTTCCACCAGCTTCGGGAACATCGTTTGTTCATAAAGCGGTTTTCTAGTCGACGATTTCCATTGGTCTTTACCGCATCTTCACAGTTCTCCTACCGGTTTCTAAACGAACTTGGAAGGAAATGTTTGACTCGATTGCTAGCAAACCTAAAATCCGTCCCCGCTCTTGAGGCAACGCTTTGAGGGCAGGGTCGGGAAGGTACCCGGCCTATAGGAAAAGGATCGTTCGAGTCGCATAGCTTGGAGTTTGCGATGCGGAAAGCACAAGATGTCGCTGTAGTAAGGGAGCGGGAGACCGAGGCAGAAAGCCGGGTGGTCTCTTGCGTGTCGGCTGCATTACGGCAGCGGCTTGGCAAAGAACGGATGAGTTTGTGGTTTGGTCCTTCGGTTCAATGGTCGGTTGTCGAGGGGCAGAAGGTTCGCTTGGGGGTTGTCTCCACCTTCTTTGCCGATTGTATTCAAAGAATGTTTCGGAACGACTTGCAGGTCGCTGTCGCTGAATCGGTTGGTGAGGGTTGGGGGTTTGAAGTGGTGGTCGGCGAGGCGAAATCCCTTGCGAAATCTTCGGGATCAACTCCACCTGAGCCCCAAATGATTTACGATAACAAGGGTATGAATTCTGCTTCGGCTGCAAGGACTGATTCTTGCAGTATTCCTTCAACGATTCCTTGTGCAGTAACTGTGGTTCCGCTTCCGAAAACCCCGATGACGCAAACTTCCCTGGAGGAAACTTCAAGGGTAGTAAGTCCCATTGAGGGGAACGCCATCTCGGGGAGTGTCGCGGGGGATTTTATCGGGGAGGGTAATCGCAAGCCGACTACGGGGCTGGGCGATGCTGCGAGTGTCGAAGGCCCGTCGTTGCGATTGGTACGGGCTGAGTCAGAACGTAGTCAAACAGATAGTGGGCAAGCCTCAAGGCAGGCATCGTTACTCGATGTAGAGGATCGAGAGATTGCTCGTCTGGTCTCATTGCGTCGCACGCAAGAGCGGCGGTGGGAAGATTGGATTGTCGGCAGTCACAATCGATTGGCGACCACCGGTGCAGAGATGGTGGTCGAGAAACCGGGTCGCATCAGTCCATTGCTCATTCACGGTCCGCATGGGGTGGGTAAGTCCCACTTGGCTATCGGGCTTGCACATCGACTCAAATCCACATATCGCTATCGTCGCGTTGTTTGTTTGACGGGTGAGCAGTTCACGATCGAGTACACGGAGAGTGCAAGGACGGGTGGATTTGCGAGCTTCAGGAAGAAGTACCGCGATGTCGAAGTCTTAGTTATCGATGACGTGCAGTTCTTGTTGGGCAAGACTGGGACATTGATCGAGTTGCGCAATACCATCGATATGTTGATGCGCGATCAGCGTCAGATCATTTTGGTTGCGGACCGGGGGCTTCACGAACTCGCCGGGATGGGGACCGATTTATTCGCGAGGCTATCGGGCGGTATGGCTTGTGCCATCGATCCGATGGATATCGCTACCCGCCGGCAGTTGCTCGGACGATTGTGTCAGCAGCAAGGTGCAATGGTGGGTGACGAAGTTCTCGATTGGGTCTCGGAGCATTGCGGCAGTGATGCGAGGGTATTGCAAGGGATCGTTCATCGGCTGGCGGCGCAGCAGCGAATTGTCGGCGGAGCATTGTCACCTGACGACGCAGTGCGAGCCATCAGCGACATCGTACGTGCGAATCAGCCCATCGTACGTTTGCGCGATATCGAAAAAGTAGTGTGTGAGGCTTTTGGGCTTCAGGAAGACGTGCTTCGGGCGAAGTCAAAGTGTCAGTCGTTCAGTCAGCCCCGTATGTTGGCGATGTTCTTAGCGCGCAAGTATACCCGGACGGCTCTCTCGGAGATCGGGGCTTACTTTGGCAATCGGCAGCACTCGACGGTGATATCGGCTCAAAAGAAAGTAGAGACTTGGCTGGATGCGAACGAAGTCCTGCAAATGGGGCGTTCTCATGTCCCCGTTCAAGAGATCTTGCGATCACTCGAAGTAACGCTGCAAGTTGGATAGCAACGCTGCAAGTTGGCTTAGGGGGCACACGGGCATTGGCTTGGGTATTTAGCCAGATTGTTTGTTAGCCAGTGTGTTTGTCAGCTGACGTGTTTGTCAGCTAACGTGTTTGCAGTTAGGGATTTTCACCCCGGGGTGTTTCCAGCGGGTAAGCTTGGATCGTCGCAAACCGATGGCGTTCTTTTCGTATTTCCCAAAGTCGCCGATATCCTCGGCTTACCAGGGAGGTTCGAAGTTCGACGTAGCGAGGGTCGAGGTCTACGATGCGAAACCCTTCGGGAGCTTGAACATCCCTTGAGAACCGTTCGTCATCGATGAATTGCGAGAGGGTGGGATTGCAAGCCAAGTGGCACTCAGGGCTTAGGTGAAGCAGTTCGGCATCGATCTCGCCGATGATGAACCGCAAGTACAACTCGCTGTCGATCATTTGATCGACTTCTTTTCCGCAAACTCTGCAAAGATACCCTTGGTCGCATTTAGCCATGAGGTTTACAGACCTAGGACGTCGGCCATCGAGTAGAGCTTCGGTGGCTT
>CAIJIZ010000386.1 GCA_903820735.1 uncultured Pirellula sp. | reverse complement strand
TGGATAGATGGAACCACGCATGTACCGATACCGAGCATTGATCCGGCGTCAACTTTCACGTTCCCTGCCAAGTGGCATCCTGGGGCGATGTGTACGAAATCTTCGATGAGAGTATCGTGGTCGATCGACGATGCCGTGTTCAGGATGGCACCTTTGCCGACGCGAGCGCAAGCTCCGATCGTAGCGTTTGGCATCACGACGGTTCCTTCGCCAATCGATGCGGAAGGGGACACGGTTGCCGAGGCGGAGATGATCGTCGCGATACGGCAACCTTTTTCCGCGAGTCGTTGGGTAACTTTTTCACGAAGTCGGTTATCTCCGAGAGCAACAAAAAAGTAGGAGCCCGATCGGTGAAACGCGTCGATCCTCTCGTCGGACTCTTCGAACACGCGGACCCCGAGACAATCGGTGAGGGAAGTTTGCAGATCGAGGCAAGCGACCACGTGTAGTTCGGCTTGAGACCTTGCGGCCTCGATAACCATCTTTGCGTGCCCGCCGGCTCCGATTACGACCAATTCTTCCATCAAGTCACCCCGGCTGAATTCTTTCTTAAATCGACTTGTTTCTTGAAATCACGGTTTGCGGGTTGATTTCCAAGCATCCTATCGCTCAACACCGCGAACCTTGAAGGGGCTCGTTGTGTCTTGACGCCAAGGCCTAATGATACCCTCCGAACGATCTTCCAAGGTTCACCGACAATGCCGCTTCCATCCTAACTTCAAAACCTCGCTGTGACTAATGCCCTCTGTAACTAATGCACTCCGTGACTAATGCCGGGGGACTAATGCCGGATGAACTGCATTTTTCGTCAGGTTAAGGTTTCGCGAGGGGGGGAATGGAGGCGAGAATTCGGTTGAAAAATAGATTAAACTGACGGAGCGATTGCGCGGGCAAGCCTGAGATAGGCAGACTGCTACGGCGTGAAAAGCAACAGATATCCATAGTCCTTTGATTGAAGAATGGCGTAGTCTAAAGAGAATTCAACGAAAAACTTAAAACTTCCCAACAGGGATCCCGTAGGAGGAAGCCGATGAGCGATAGCTCTTGTCTCGATTGTAGCGTACTGGTGCTGAATCGGTTTTATATGGCCATCCGAGTGATCGACGTCCGTCGAGCAATGACCCTACTGTATCGAGGCTGTGCGGAGGTAATTACGATCGAAGACGATCAGTACACCAACTACGATTTTGAGAATTGGTGTGAACTCTCCGAATTGCATTCGCTTGAGAAACAACCTGGGGAAGACTACATCAAGACACCTTCGAGGGATCTACAAGTTCCCCGGATCGTTCGGTTGGTGCTCTACGACCGGGTGCCGAAATCGACGGTTCGGTTCAATCGCAAGACGCTGTTCGCTCGGGATTCGCACCGTTGCCAATACTGCGGGCAATCCAAGCCGATGAGTCAACTAAGTCTTGACCACGTCGTTCCTCGTTCTCAAGGAGGTAAGACCACTTGGGAGAATGTCGTTTGCTCGTGCGTATCGTGCAACAGCAAGAAAGGTGGTCGCACACCGGTGCAAGCGAGTATGAAGTTACTGAGCGAACCGATCCGTCCGACAGCAAACCCAGGTATCTCGGTGACGCTCAAGGACCCTCGATATCAATCATGGAAAACCTTCCTCAGCCCTGCCGCTTCACGTAGCTAAGCTGCCGCCAAGCAATTCCACGGTGCCAGTAGAATTGATACATAGCCAGTAGAATTGATTCATTGCCAGTAGAATTAAAACAGAACCGATGGAATTAAAACCGCTTTCAGCGGAAAACGTGGCGTGAGATGGCTTTCGCCCAAATCAGAGTTATGGACAATTTGGAAGCTTCGATTGGCGATTCCGATTCCGGTTCGCTTCCAAGTAATTAGAATCAGTTCGGCCACAACAACGGAGGTGGCCAAACTCTGAGGTAGCCAAACTCTGAAACTGCATACTTACGGTATCCATGAACCGCTCCCGTTTTCTAGATAATCCTTGGCTACAACTCGCTTTGCTCTTTGGCTGTTGGGTCTATGTCATCGCTCTTCATTTCAGCAATGACGGGATGTGGTTTCAAGGAGACTCGCCTCGCCATGCGCTCAACGGGGTGTTTTTTCGCGACCTGATCCGCGAGGGGCTCTCTGATCCGGTTCAATTCACGAAAAGCTACTATGCCCGCTATCCGGCGATTACCCCTTCCCGGTACCCACCCCTCTTTTACCTCATGGAAGCTGCGGCGGTAGAAGTTTTCGGCATCTCATCGCGAGTTGAGAAAGGGATTGCTCAAACGATGGGGCTCATAACTGGCATTTATTTGCTGGTGGCTTTGCGCCGTTGGATATCTCCGACAGCCGGAATCGCAGCTGGGCTGCTGTTCTTGACGCCTGGCATGTTCACTTGGACCAATGCGGTCATGCTCAATACCCCCGCACTATGCTGCGCGGTTGCGTCTGTTTTCCATACTCGCCTTGGGCTTGAACTAGCCGATACAACAGGCTCAAGCACTACTGCAAATCCTGCCGCATCGAAACAAATCGCCTTGGGAATGATCCTTGCAATTCTTAGTATTCTC
>CAIJIZ010000385.1 GCA_903820735.1 uncultured Pirellula sp. | reverse complement strand
CGGCCCGCGAAGCGTCGCGAGCTATGAGTTGCAAAAACAATCTCCATCAAATCGCTCTGGCCACCGAAAACTTCCAACTCGCCAACAAATGCTATCCACCCGCCCGCTACCAACCTCGCCCCGGTGACCCAGACTCAAGCGATTGTGGCGGTAGCGAGACAACTTGGCTCGTCCGCATCATGCCCTACATGGAAGCCCTCTCGGTTGAACAACAATGGGACTACGGACTTGCCTACGGCGACCACCCCGAAGACGTCCGCACCAAATCCTTGCCAGCTTACGCTTGCCCTAGCCGCCGATCCGGTGGAGATATGGTCGGACTAGGAAACCTCGTCACCGGATCGACCAACTGGGTGACTCTACCTTGCGGATGCAAATATCCAATCTTCAACGCCGGCGGTAGCGTTACCGGGGCCGTAGGAGACTACGGAGCAAACCACGGAGACCTCTCACCAGGCTCATCCGGACTCCCCACCGACTTCTACTACGGTGGCAACGGAACCGGTATCATCATCACCAGTCGACCGAACTGCATCAACGGAAAACCTGTCAACTGGCGAGACCGCATCTCCTCCAAACAAGTCTTCGACGGCCTGAGCAACACGTTCCTCGTCGGCGAAATGCACGTTCCAATCGGAAAATTGAAACAATCTCCCGAAGATGCTTTCATCTTCAACGGTGACAACCTCTACAACTTTGCACGCATCGGCGGACCGACCGTACCAATCGCAAAAGACCCCCGCGCCTTGGGGAACGATCTCGTGCAATGGGGTAGCTGGCACGTAGGCTACTGCCAATTCGCGTTCGCCGATGGTTCGATCCGCGCGGTGAGTTCAAGCATCGATACAGATACCCTCGGCCGACTTTGCAACCGAAACGATGGCTTGGAAATCTCAGCGATCGATTAACCCACCAGCGACTCTCACCCGTGTTACCCTAAGCCTTCAAGACAATCCTCCACACCCATGCCCCGCACATCCGCCACATCACTTGCTCTAAGCCTCCTCGCGCTGAGCTTGACTCTCTGCGGATGCGGTCCTCGACGCGAAAAGACCTATCGTGTCGAAGGAGAAGTCGTCTTTGCCGATGGATCCCACGTCAAAGTTGGAACCATTGAAACGAAATCCCTAAAAACCGGTACCCAAGCTCGCGGCAGCATCGACTCCGATGGACGCTTTTCCCTGACAACCTACGAACCCAATGATGGGGCCGTCGCCGGCGATCACCAAGTCGTTATCGTTCAGTTCATCCAAGTCGAAGGGATCAAAAACTACCGCCCAAGCACCATGGGTGTCGTTAACAAAAAACACGCGTCCTATGCTACAAGTGGACTCGCGATACAAGTTGACCCCAAAGGGCCAAATCGCGTTCGCATCGAAGTCGAAGGGGCTCGCACACTCCCGAACGCCACCAAAGACCACGGCCACGACCCAATCTCTGAAACAGCGCCCCCCGAGCAACCCTCTCCCTAAAGCTTCAACTGCTCTCTAGGGCTTCAGCCCCCTCGGATTCTCTTTGCCTTCAAGCTATGATGAACCACTATCTACCGTGTCGTTCACCGTAGTTCGTGCCCGTGCCCGGCTCACAAGAATTCCTCACCGACATGGAATCAAAACTCCATGTCGAGTACAGAGTACCGAGTACCGAGTACCAAAACACAGAGCACCGAACATCCTTTCACCCACAGTTTTTTTCACTAGGTCTCGCCATGAAAATCAATCTTCGCCACCTAAGTAACTCCGGTAAATCCGCTTCGAGACAACTCCTAAAAGCCACCCTGCCAGCAGTTTGCTCGTTGAGTATGTTGACCTCGGTCGCCATTCCAGCGGCCCAAGCCGACGAGGGAATGTGGCTTTTCAATGCACTTCCCAAAAAGCAAATCGCACAGAAATACAAATTCGAACCCACCGAAGATTGGGTCAATCACCTAATGCTCTCAAGCGTGCGATTTAACTCCGGCGGATCGGCTTCCTTCGTATCCTCCAATGGCTTGGTCTTGACCAACCATCACGTTGCGGCCGATACCCTCTTCAAACTCTCAACCGCCGAGAACAACTACAACGAAAACGGATTCCTTGCGAAAACCCTCGCCGATGAAATCCCAGCAACCGATCTTGAACTCAACCAACTCATCAGCATCGAAGATGTAACGGCTCGCGTCAACGAAGCCGTCAAGCCGCAGATGGCACCCGCCGAAGCATTCAAAGCACGCCAAGCAGCGATGGCTCAAATTGAAAAGGAATCACTCGATAAAACATCGCTTCGCAGCGATGTTGTCACCCTATACGGCGGTGGCCGATACCATCTGTACCGCTACAAGAAATACACCGACGTGCGTCTCGTTTGGGCACCCGAAGCTCAAAGCGCTTTCTTCGGTGGCGATGCAGATAACTTCGAGTATCCTCGCTACTGCCTCGACGTGACTCTCTTCCGCGTTTACGAAGACGGCAAACCGGCCAAGATCGATAACTTCCTGAAGATGGATCCAACCGGCGCCCAAACCGACGACCTCGTCTTCGTCTCCGGAAATCCCGGACGCACCCGACGTATTCTTACTGCCGATGCCGTCGAATACCAACGTGACTCGGGCTTGCCACGCACCATGAACCAACTCCGACGCCGCGAAATCACTCTTCAACAATACGGATTGGCCGGTCCTGAACAAACTCGCCGAGGTCGCGATGACCTCTTCGGTGTCCAAAACTCACGCAAAGCCTACACAGGAATGCTCGCTGGAATCCAAGACCCAAGCTTCATCGAGTCAAAACGCAACTCCGAAAAAGAGCTCTTCGCGAAACTCGCCGCCGACCCAAAACTCGCACCCCTTGCACAAGCTTGGGAGACCATCCGAGAAATCCAAATCAAACGTAAAGAATCACTCCTAAAATCTGCTTCTTTGCGCACACAACTCTATGGCTTCGCCGAAAAACTCGTCCTGATGGCTAGCGAAGATAAAAAACCGAGCAACGAACGTCTGCGTGAATTCCGAGATAGCGCTCGGCAGTCCCTTGAACAAGAACTCTTCTCCGAAGTCCCCGTGTACGACGACCTCGAACGAGCCCTGCTTACCGATGAACTATCACGCTTCATGGAAGACCGAGGCGGAAAAGACCCACTAGTTCTCGCTGCGTTACAAGGCAAAAGCCCACGCAGTCGAGCATCGGAGATCATCGCAAACACCAAACTGTTCTCCGCTTCGGCCCGCAAAGAACTTGCCACCGCTGGACTCGATGGCATCAAAAACTCCCAAGATCCGCTCATTGCACTCGTTCGTTCCATGGAACCTGAATACCGAAAAGTCCGTGAAGTAACCGAAGCGATCGACGAGCAAGAACGCCAAGCCTACGCGAAGGTCACCGAAGCGAAATTCGCAGTCGGCGGCGATAGCGTCTACCCCGATGCTACGTTTACGCTCCGACTCTCCTACGGGTCAGTTTCTGGCTACGAAAGCAACGGCAAAGCAGTCCCTGCTCACACCAAACTTGGTGGCGCTTTCGATCACGAAGCATCCCACCTTGCAAAGGATCCTTGGGTCCTACCGAAAAGCTGGCATGCCGCAAAAGATAACCTTCAAGCCGACACGCCGTTCAACTTCGTCTGCACCGCCGATATTATCGGCGGAAACTCCGGATCACCTGTCGTGTCTCGCGAAGGCGCAATGGTCGGCATCATCTTCGACGGTAATATCGAAAGCCTCACCGGTGACTTCTATTACACCGATAAGCAATCGCGTGCGGTAGCCGTTCACATCGCCGGGGTTCTCGAAGCACTGCGAAGCATTTACCAAGCCGGCCACTTGGCCGACCAAATGGGGAAATAGTTTGTACTACCTACAAGCCCTAGCGGCATTCATCCTCTGGGGCATATTTCCACTGTATTGGAAACTCCTTAAACATGTTGAGGATCCAGTCGAGATCATCGCTCACCGGATCCTCTGGTCTCTGGCTACCCTGATTCTATGCATTTCGTGGCTAGGCCAATGGCGAGAAATCCGCGAAACCCTATCGAACCGCAAACGCATAGCTCTCGCAACCCTCGCAGCCGTTTTAATCAGTATCAATTGGCTCGTTTTCATTTGGGCTGTCCTCAATAAATCGGTCGTCGATAGCAGCCTCGGATACTTCATGAATCCGCTCTTTAGCGTCATTCTCGGCGTCGTGCTCTTCCACGAAAAACTAGATCGATGGCAATGGCTTGCCGTCAGCATCGCCGCAATGGGCTTATTCCTCAGCGCCCTATCAAGCCAACGATTGTGGGTCTCCGTCACACTCGCCGCTTCCTTCTCCGCTTATGGAGTCGTAAAGAAACAAACCAAACTATCAGCTGTCTCCGGACTCGGCATGGAAACCGCGATCCTCGCCCCAATCGCTGTTGGTTACCTGATTCACGCTTTGATATCCTCGAACGAAATCTATACTTGGAACACCGCTGGACTTCTAGCACTTGGCGGCCCGATCACCACCGTCCCATTGCTTCTCTTCGCTGCATCTTCGAAACACGTTCCGTTGGCCATCATGGGGATGCTTCAATATGTTGGCCCTTCGATCCAATTTGCCATAGGCGCATTTATCGATCGAGAACCTATAGACCGGTGGCGAATCGCCGGCTTTTGCTGCGTTTGGATCGCCCTGAGTATCTTTAGCCTTAACGGCCTCTTCCGCTGGATCCGTTCAAGATCGACTCCAAAGGACACGTCAAAGAACAAACCTTTGCAGTAATAAACCGAACGACCCATCTAAAGCGAACTGCGAGCCATCTCTTTCCGTGACGTTTCACGAATCTTCTTCAGTTCCAGGCCTTGGATAACTAATCTGCGGAAATGTTAGCTCAACGGTAAGCAATTCCACTTACAAACCGCCCTGCTCCCTTACCCTCCTTGCCAACCTCCTTTCTTCCACAGTCGAAATCCCGTAATCAACCGAAACAGATCCGATGATATTTCTTACCAAATCACTTCGCACGTTGTTCCTTCTGCTATGTGCGGTACTTCAGCATGTGACAGCCGAAGCTGCCGTTGTCAGTTTCACCAATCGAGACGATTGGCTAGCGGCACTACCGGGAATCGCATCCACGCCTGATACCTTCGAAGACCTCCAAGACTCTTTCTATGTATCCCCACTTCGCCGACATGGATACGTATTGAGCGCCACGAATGGTTTATACTCAGGGCGAACGAATTCACGAGTCCTCAGTACGAACAGTCCAGAACCGATAACGCTCACAACAAGCTCCCCGATTTTAGCTGTTGGACTCTCCGTAGGGCTTACCGATTTCGACTTCAAACCCTTAACCGGCAACATGAATTTCGAGATCGCAAACGAAGTCATCACACGAAACACCAGCGGACTGGTCTTCATGGGGTTTATCTCGACGACTCCATTTACGACCCTGAAAATATCACCGATGATCGTATCATCAGCACTGTATCCGACGATCGACAACGTCGAGTTCCATCCGGATTCGGGAGTCGCACCGGTGCCTGAACCAGCCTCCATCACAATCTTCTCCGCCGCTGGATTGGCCCTGCTAGCACGAAAACGCCTAAAGCGGTTCAAACGCAAAATCAGCACCCAACACCCTAGAAGATAGCCCCACTTAAATCCAAAACGGTTCCTCAGGATGTTTCGCAGGTACAAGCATCACAGAATTGACTTAGAGGTTTTGTTAGGATCAGTAACCCGAACCGTCAGGGAGGATCGGCCTTAATGGTAACCCGAACCGTCAGGGAGGAATCTTCAGCACACGCTCCATCGCCGATCAGCAACCAACCATCACTCCACTGCTCCCTCGTTTACACTTCGGGTTACCACTCCGTGGCCGCAGACCACCTCAACCAATGGTAACCCGAACCGTCAGGGAGGATTCTTCAGCACACGCTCCATCGCTCATCAGCAACCAACCATCACTCCGCTGCTGACTCGTTTACACTTCGGGTTACTACTCCGTGGCCGCAGGCCACCTCACAACCCTCAAGAAATCGTTAGCAACTAAAATATCACACAGACAAACACTCAATAGAACACGCTATTTAAACAGAT
>CAIJIZ010000384.1 GCA_903820735.1 uncultured Pirellula sp. | reverse complement strand
CAGCCTCTGTATAGGCCTACCAAATGGCGTTGGACAGGATGCTACTAATGCGCAAAGTGCGAATTCGCAGCAAGCCAAACCGGTTTTCAAAGACGGGGTCGCCCAAGTCGTACCCGAGTTCAAAACCGATTGGATCGAACATGATTTGTTCGTCGAAACCGAGTTCGATTCCGATAAAGACGGGAAGCCCGACCGAGTACACGTCAGCGTCACGCGACCAAAGCAAACCGATACTGACGGACTAAAAGTACCCGTCATCTATCAGTCCAGCCCTTACTATGCCGGCATCGGTTCGACTTCACCGGAGTTCATGTGGAGCCCCCGACAGAACCTCAACGCCCCTCCGCCGAAACATCAAACCGCCCCATCGATTCCGCAACAAAGCAAACGCCCTCGACTCTCCGGGGAACATCTCGGCGAATGGGTCCCAAGAGGATTCGCCGTCGTCCACAGCTCTTCACCCGGCACCGGGCTTTCCCAAGGATGCCCCACGGTCGGTGGACAAAACGAATCGCTTGCACCTAAAGCCGTTATCGATTGGCTTAACGGAAGAGCCAAAGGTTTCACCAGCGTCGATGGCGATGAACTTGTGAAAGCGACTTGGTCGACAGGTAAAGTCGGCATGATCGGGACTTCCTACAACGGAACCCTGTGCCTTGCTGCTGCCACCACCGGCGTCGATGGATTGGAATGTATCGTCCCCATCGCTCCCAACACTTCCTATTACCACTACTATCGATCCAACGGACTGGTCCGACACCCAGGTGGCTACATGGGTGAAGACATCGATGTGCTGTACGACTTTATCCACTCAGGCTACGACGCAAACCGCAAGACATGCGACTGCGACGTGCGGGACGAAGGCATGCTCAAGGAATTCGATCGCACGACCGGCGACTACAACGAGTTTTGGAAAAGCCGCGACTACATCCATCAACTCGATCACATGAAGGCCGCCTTGCTCATGGCCCACGCGTTCAACGATTGGAACGTCATGCCCGAACACAGTTACCGGATCTACCAAGCCGTCCAGAAAAAAGGGCTGCCATGCCAAGTCTACTACCACCAAGGTGGACACGGAGGACAACCACCCGTGCAGCTACTGAACCAATGGTTCTCACACTACCTCTACGGAATCGATAACGGAGTGATGAGCCAGCCGAAGGCTTGGATCGTTCGCGAAGGGAAACGAAATAGCAAACCCGAAAACTATGCCGATTACCCTAACCCCGAATCCAAAGTAGTTACGTTCAAAGCATCTGGAAGCGGACGGAAAACTGGTGAATTATCACCCGCGATCAGCCCATCGGAACCAGTAGCGATTGCATCGAGTAACTCGAATGCCAATGGTGCAAATGCCAATGGTGCAAATGCCAGCAGCGCCAACTCCAGCAGTGTCGAACAAATCATCGATAACTTTTCATTCAGCGCTCCGCAGTTGATTCAAGCCGAGTGGAGCAACCATCGATTGATCTACGCCACGCCGAAACTCCTATCGCCACTTCACCTCTCCGGTGTTGCAAAAATCAAACTGCGGGTCGCTTGCAATCGCCCTAATGCATGCTTGTCAGTCTGGCTCGTCGCATTGCCTTGGACCAACAGCGAAAAAATCACCGATGACATCATCACCCGAGGATGGGCCGATCCTGCGAACTCCGAATCGATCTGGACCGAAAAGCCCATGGTCCCAGGTGAGTTCCGCGATGTAACATTCGAACTTCAACCCGACGATCAAGTAATCGCTGCTGGCGAACAAATCGGTCTTGTGATCTTCTCGAGCGACCGCGACTTTACCCTCTGGCCTGAACCAGGTACCGAACTGCAGATCGATCTCGCTAACAGCGAACTTGATCTACCGATCGTCGGTGGATTGGACGGCTATACCAAAGCGCTCGAAAAGTCAAGCGAACCAGTGTCGGAATCCAGCGAAGAGTAACGAAAGAATCCACCTTTCGTCCCTAGACATTTTGGATCTGATTTCAGTTCACTTCGCAAGGAACCAAACGCTAGCTTTCTTGATCAAAGAAAGTAGGTCGAATGCCGAGCGAAGTTCACGTTGTTTCGTCGATTTCGCCTTGCGAAGTTGGCTGAATCGACCAAACTACTCGGTTTGCAATCCCTGTGATACTCATCGATAGATAAGCGTTCTGCATGGCGACATTGGCTCAACTGGACATGCCACAAGCGAGTGGTCTGATCGTCCACATTCTCAGTGCAATAGCGCAGCAAGAAAAGAAGTTCCGACCTCAGCAACTGCTGATGGCGCGGTACTTCGCTTCCAATGATCTGCCGCGATTGAAAAAAGGGGAATCCTCCCTCGCTTGGCAATTTGAACTCGAAGGGGTCTCCCCTGTTCGAGGACAATTCACCACCGGGATCGCCATCGAACTCGATCCGAAAAGCATGCACTTGCTCGCCGATGTCACCGCCACGCGTGTGATTCGAAACATCGCGATGACTTGCTCGTGTACCGAAACGGTCAAACCCTGTGTGCACCAAGTCTACTCGCTGAACTACTTGCGAAGACAACTTAGCCAAAGATCCCCAAGCGATGCACTTGAGTGGATGGATAGTTGCGTGACCGATGGTCGCCAAGCTGGCCGTAAACTCATCGAATCACTCGCTTACCTCAAACCCGATATCGAAGAGACCTCCTCGGACTTCGATGCCGACGATGAACCCGAACGCCGCTTGCAACGCCTTCAATGGCGACTGAACTACTCGAACTACGGCGTGCAAATCAACGCATTCCTCCAGTCCTCCAGAAAACGTGGCGGTTGGAATAAAGGTCGACAACTTCGCGAGAACTTCGACTCGGTGCCCGAAGCTGCCTACACGCACCCAGCCGACAAAATGCTCGTTCTACTGCTGCAATCAGCCGAAGACTCCTACCGTGGTCAAACTCCACGCGTCATCCGAGAATGCTTGCGCATGCTCATCGATCACCCGAATTGCACCCTCGATGACCCCGTTCAAACTCCACTGAGAATTCGCGAAGTACCTGTCGAAGTCCGCGTGGAGAACCAAGGCGAAGTCTATCGGCCGGCGGTTTATCAAGCCAATGTGGCCATCGACGCGATTCATGACGACCCAACCTTGTTCCTCGGTACGATCACGCCCAAAGAATCTTTGCTGCTGCGAATGGATCGCGATCGACACATCCTCTGGATGAGCACCCTCGATCAACGCATCCTACGATTGATCAATGACCTGAACGCCGCCGAGCGACGCGAAGCTGTGCTCGATCGCGAAGCCGCAGAACGATTCGCCGATCTAATCGTCTACGTCGCCCAACCGCGACGACTCGAAATCCAACTCCCCGAGTCCTTGGCCGGCCCCGAACAACCACTCGAACCCAAAGTCGAACTCCACCTCTCCCCACGCGGTAAAGAAGGTATGCAAGTCGCTTTGCGCGTCGAGTGCGAAAATGTCCCCGAGCCACCCGTGCCCGGACAAGACCCCGAGCGACTGCGCATCGCCACTCCCGCCGGTAGGTTTCAATTGCTCCGCGCCCTCGAAGAAGAAGCTTCGCGCGCCGATGAATACGCCGAACGACTTCAACTCTCGCTCCTCGCCTACGACGGACCTTACACTTGGATCGCACCCACCCCGGATGAAGCCCTTGATTTGCTTCAGCGAATCCAAAACCTAGGCGATCTCGCACCCGCCGTTTGCTGGCCTCGAAGCCAACCGCTGCAAGTCATCGGGGAAATCACTCCGCAACGCATGCAAGTCAAGCTTTCAAGCGGACGAGATTGGTTCGGCCTCGATGGCTACGCGGAACTCAATGGACTTGAAATACCGCTCGCGGAACTGCTGTCGGCTTTAAGACAAGGTCGACGATTCGTACCGATCGGCGACGGCCAATTCGCCCAAATCTCCGATGCACTCCGCGAACGCCTCGGAGCCATCCAAGACGTCTCCATCGGCGAACCAGGCGAAATCCGCGTCTCGCGCGCAGGAACCGCTGTCGTCGAAGAAGCGCTCGGAAGCGACATCTCCGTCGATGCAGACTTGGCCTGGAAAGAAGCCCTCAAACGACTTGCGAGCGCAAGGAAACTCCAACCTAAAGTTCCCGAAAACCTCCGAGCCGATCTCCGCGAGTACCAACAATCCGGCTACGGTTGGCTTGCTAGACTTGCTCACTGGGGTATCGGTGGTGTCCTCGCCGACGACATGGGTCTGGGGAAAACCGTCCAAGCCCTAGGGATCCTTATCGATCGCGCCAAAAACGGTGCGGCACTTATCATCGCCCCCACGAGCGTCGGTTCGAACTGGCAACGTGAAACCGAAAAATTCGCACCCTCACTCCGACCACTTCTTTACCGCGAACACGATCGCCAAGCCCTCATCGATGCGGCCGGACCTGGCGATCTAATCATCACCAGCTACCAACTCCTTCAACGAGACGTCGATCTGTTCACCAAACGAGCTTGGAATACCCTCGTGCTCGACGAAGCTCAATTCATCAAGAACTTCCAAACGAAAACCGCTCAAGCCGTCCGACAGATCGAAGCCGACTGGCACTTGGCCCTCTCCGGAACTCCACTCGAAAACCATCTGGGTGAACTATGGAGCCTCATGCGGACCGTCAGCCCCGGCCTGCTCGGCTCTTGGGAAAAGTTCCGCAAGAACTTCGCCGAACCTATCGAACGCCACAATAACAAAGAACGACTCCTCGCACTCGGTCGTGTCGTCAAACCATTCATTCTGCGTCGAACCAAAAAAGAAGTACTCTCGGAACTTCCAGAACGGACCGAAGTCGTTCGGCTTGCGGAACTCTCAGAGACCGAACGGAAAAAATACGATGCGGCGCGTCTCGCTGCACTCAACGAACTCGGTGCCAATGGCACGGGTGGTGATACCGATTCCCAAATGCGCATCCGCGTATTGGCTTGGCTCACCCGCTTGCGACAACTCGCCTGCCACCCAAAACTCGTCGATAAACGCTGGGATAAATCCAGCGCGAAACTCGATCTGTTCATGGAAATCGTCGAAGAGCTCCGCGAAGGTGAACACCGCGCGTTGGTATTCAGCCAATTCGTACAACACCTGACCCTGCTCCGCGAATCCCTCGATAAACTCGGTATCCGTTACCAGTACCTCGATGGAGCTACCCCTGCCGCTAAACGACAAGAAGCGGTCGATGCGTTCCAAGCTGGCGAAGGGGATTTGTTCCTCATCTCCTTGAAGGCAGGTGGTACCGGTCTGAACCTGACTGCTGCCGATTATGTGATCCACATGGATCCATGGTGGAACCCAGCAGTCGAAGATCAAGCGACCGACCGCGCTCACCGACTCGGTCAACAACGCGCCGTGACCGTCTACCGCTTGGTCGCTAAAGACACCAT
>CAIJIZ010000383.1 GCA_903820735.1 uncultured Pirellula sp. | reverse complement strand
CGATTATCGCTCCAGCAACCGATATTACCGGTGCTTTGCGAACCGATGATCCGAACGTCGTTGCACCTCCTGGTCTCGGAGAGTCGGTCTTCAAAGACCGCGGTGCTGCTGACCGTTCAGACTTCGTCGGTCCATCAGTCTTAGCTATCAGCCCTCGCGATAACGATACCTTGGGCGCCGATTCGAACCCAACCCCAGGTGTTGTCGAGTTGGTAAGCGAATCGCTCGAGTACTTTGATTTACAAGTCCTTGACACCTCCGCCTTGGATTTCAATGCAGAGGGAACCGGGGTCGATAGTTCAACCGTTTCGAGAAACTCGTTGATCGTAACGAAGAATGGTCGAACGTTGATCGAAGGTCGCGATTATCGATTCGGATTCGATTCGACAAGCAACATCATTCGGTTGACCCCGCTCTCGGGACTTTGGGAAAGCGGTGCCGCTTACCAAATTCGGTTCATCAACAAGAACGAGAACTTGATCCAAGCTATCGAGCCTCGGTCGTTGATCGATGGAACGACCTATACGATCATCGATGCGGAAATGACTTCGCACTACTTCGAAGTCGAAACCGGAATTTTGCTCCGAGTGCCATCGAGTGCGGATAACTTCTCGAACACAGTAATCGACGGAACCATCTTCCGAATCGATGATGGGTTCAATCGAGTCACATTTGAATTCGATAGCAATGACACGACTGCGACCGGAAACATTCCGATCAAGTTCCTCAGTTCGGATCCACCAGCGATCCTTGCTCAGAACATCGCTGCAGCAGTCAGCGCTGTGAATCTTCAGTTGACCATCAAGTCGATTGGAAATGGACAATTGCAGATTCTTGGTAGCAACCTGATTCAATTCCTACCGCAGACAAGTCAGATCACTGCGTCGGGTAAGACAGGTGTGACTCCAATCTACGGTTTGCAAATCCCAACCGAAAACGGATTGCCTGTAGGGTTGTTCGACGGTCAAACGTTCTCCATCCAACGTGGGGATCGCACACTTGTCTTTGAACTCGATGGTAACGGAACGGTTCGTCCGAACAGTATTCCTGTCCCATTGAATACTGGGTCGGTCGATGCGCAATCCGCGTTGATCGTGGCTGCGATCAATGCTTCCGGATTGGGGCTCAACAGTACCTTCACCGCAGGTGGAATGATCGCTGTTGGAACACAAACCGATTTGCGGATCGTCACCAGCGGAGGGTTGGTCGTTGTCGGTGCACCTGGTCGAACCATTACGACTCCGATCGTTTTCGATCTTGAGCAAGTCAAAGCTCCATCCCAAGTCGCGACCATTATCGGACAAGTTCTGACCGCCGCGAACATGCCGGGAGTAACCAACACGGTCTTGGGCGACCAAGTCTTTATCGAAGGTTCCCTCGGAATTGGCGGACTCGGAACACAAGTTGTTTCTGGCATTCGCGACAAAGCAGGTAATCCGATGCGAGCTACCGAGCTCAACGGAGATACCTTGGTCACCATTTTCCTTGGTGAAGGTTTCGATTACGGCGATGCACCGGATCCGAACTATGCGAGCTTGAGGGACAGCAATGGTCCACGCCACAAGGTTGCCGAAGGCTTCTCGTTGGGCTTGACCAATACCGCCGATCCTGACGCACGCGTGCCAGATGAAGACATCGACGATGGATTGGTATTCCAAGCGATTGTCAGTGGGTTTACCGGTTCGTTCCAATTCAGCGTCCAAGGAGTTACCTTGGCTCGCCCTGCCTACGTTGGCGCTTGGATCGACTTCAACGGTAACGGTGCTTTCGATTCGAGCGAGAAGATCAACATCCCTGGTCGAATCGTTAACGGATTGAATACCGCAGTGGTCTTCGGTGTGCCGGCTGATGCGGTGACCGATCGCCCTGTAGCCGCACGGTTCCGTCTCAGTAGCGATCAAGCAGCGATCGGTTCACCTCTGGGTGAGGCTATCGATGGTGAAGTCGAAGATTGGATGGTAACCATTGGCAAGAATCCATATACGAATCCGAACAACAAGTACGACGTGACGGGTGATGGATTTGTTTCGCCGATCGACGTGTTGCAAATCGTCAACTACATCAATGCGGGCTTCCCAAGCCGTCCGACTTTGCCACCGGCTGCGGTTCCACCGTATCTGGATGTCAATGGCGATGGATTCATCAATGCCCTCGACGTTTTGGCAGTGATCGATTTCATCAATTCCAACATCAATGGCGGAACGGGTAATGGAGAAGGCGAAGGCTCAAGTCTCGGTAATTCGTGGATTTCGGCTCAGTCTGTACCGTCGGCTGCACCTTCCGGGAATGGTTCTACCAATTCTTCGGCAGGCTCACCGATGCACTTCGATCGGCCAGATGTTCGGATTGCAGTTGGCTCGAATAGCAGCTCGAATACCAGTACCGATCGAACGTTTGCCAATATGTTCGGTGAGGATTCTGATCTTGCCTTCGAGGTGATCGATTTGACCTCTGATGGAATCAGCAGCGATGAGCAGAATGATTCTACGGAAGCTAATGCGGATCGTGAGTTGGTAAGCATCCTTGGTGAAGTCCTCGACGATCTATTGTAGTATGCCATCGGTCATAGCCTTATTCGCCCATCCAGACGATATTGAATTCGTAGCAGCAGGGACTCTTGCGTTGCTCAAACGCAAGGGTTGGGAGATTCACATGATGAATCTCGCCAACGGTTGCTGCGGTTCAACAACAACGTCGAGAGAGGAGACGGCTCGCATTCGGCTTGAAGAGAGCAGGGGGGCGGCCGGGCATTTGCAAGGGACCCATTACGACCCGATTTTTAACGATCTGGAAGTTGACTACACTCAGTCGGCCCTGATCCACTTGGTTGGGATTCTTCGGCGTGCCAAGCCGACGATTGTGCTAACCCATGCTCCTTCGGATTACATGGAAGATCACATGCAGACTTGCCGTCTGGCGGTGTCGGCTGCATTTGCAAAAGGGGTACCGAACTATCCTGATCCAAAGGATTCTCGGTATGTTCCCGCATACTATGAGGATGTGGCGATTTATCACGCACAGCCACACGGCAATCGCACTCCCTTGGGTGAGATGGTTCGACCCGAGCTGGCTATCGGGATCGATTCGGTGATTGAAGTAAAGCAAGCGATGCTCTCAGAGCATCGATCGCAGCAAGCTTGGCTGCAGGATTCCCAGGGGATGAATTCTTACGTGCAGACCATGTTAGATCTGGGGCGTGAAGTCGTGGAAATTGCTTCAGGAGCCGATGTTAGCAATCGCACAGTGGCATATAAGTACGCAGAAGGTTGGCGCCGACACTTGCACTTAGGTTACTCCGCACAAGCGATCGATCCATTGCGCGATGCCCTTGGCGATCACGTCATCTAATCGCAGTTTGATGTGCGGCCAACTATCCGGGATCCTCATCGCTGACGCTTCGCGTCACCCATGCCTCCCTGACGGTTCGGGTTACCATTGCTCGCTAACCCTTCGCGTTACCATGCTCATAACTGGCCGTAGGCCAAGAAAATGGTAACCCGACGTGTCAACGAGGGAGCTACAGTACACGCTTTATCGCTCATCCGCACGGCCAACTATCCGGGATCCTCATCGCTGACGCTTCGCGTCACCCATG
>CAIJIZ010000382.1 GCA_903820735.1 uncultured Pirellula sp. | reverse complement strand
TTGATTTGGTTTCAGCGTTCGAATCAGTCGATGGCTGATAGGATTTAGGAAGATGGACGCAATTCACGCGGATGGTATATCGAAGAAGTTCAGGCTTGGTACGCTTGGCGAGCATCAGCGTCTGACTGAAGCTCTAAGCAAAGGCTTGCGCCGGTGGGTCGCGGGTGGTGGTACACCGCAAGCAGAGCGTCAAGAATTCTGGGCGTTGCGAGAGGTCGATTTTCGCATTGGTCACGGCGAGGTTGTGGGGATCATTGGGCACAACGGTGCAGGGAAGAGCACTTTATTGAAAATACTCTCGAGGATCGTCACTCCGACGTCGGGGCGTGTTGGTGTTCGCGGTCGCGTAGGTAGTTTGCTAGAAGTTGGTACGGGGTTTCATCCGGAGTTGACGGGTAGAGAGAACATTTTTCTAAACGGCGCAATTTTGGGGATGAAGCGATCGGAGATTCGGCGCCGGTTCGATCAGATCGTGGCGTTTGCGGAAGTAGAGCGATTTCTCGATACGCCTGTGAAGCGGTATTCGAGTGGGATGACCGTCAGGTTGGGGTTCTCGGTTGCTGCCCACATGGAGCCCGATGTTCTGATCATTGATGAAGTTCTCAGCGTTGGCGATCAAGCATTTCAGAATCGGTGTATGGGCAAGGCTAGCGAGTTGGGAGGGCAGGGACGAACGATATTGGTAGTCTCTCATAACCTGGCAGCGATATCGAATATTTGCAGTCGAGCGATGTTATTGGAACAGGGGAGGGTAGCGATTGACGGGACAGCCCAGGAAGCGATCGATAGGTATTTGCAAGGCATGCGAGGGGATACCGGGGTGGCTTGCTGGGAGGACGGAAGTGGCCCTAGTTCGCAGGACGTGCGATTAACGCGAGTGAGTGTTCGCAGTGGTGCGATAGCCGATTCTGTAGAGCGGGGTGTGACGAGTTCCGTAGCGATCGATCAGCCGATCAGGATTGAAATTGAGTATGAGGTATTGCGGGATGGGGTGCAAAACACTTTGCAGGTTCATCTCAAGGATGAGAATGGAGTTTTCGTATTCTCGAGTGGGAATGCTCCATCGATGTGCGAAAGAGTTGACAGTTCTTACGGCAAACCGATAAGCAGGGGGCGATATCGCAGCGTATGCGAGATCCCTGCGAATTTCCTCAATGATTCCCGTTATGTCGTCAGTGTGTTTTTAGGGCCTGAGATCGGTCGGCCGACGGTATCGAGCGAGGCGGTCTTGTTGTTCTCAGTGGCCGACACCGGAGCGATGCGCAAGGAGTATTTGGGATCTTGGTATGGTCCGGTGATTCGTCCACGACTGAGTTGGTCGACTGAATCGGCTCATTGAGTATGCCCAACGAGTTGGCCAAATGAATTGGCCGGTGGCCATGAAGTGCGGACGAATGGCTCACGCAAAGAAGCAAAGAGGAAAAGAAAACCGAACCCAATGGAGTAATGCGCCGAGTGGAGAATCATTTAATCATAACTCCCCTTCTCCTACCGCTCGTTGTACCACACAAGTCAGCCTGTCGAAATTTTTTTTGCTCCTGGTCCAAATGTATTCCACGCGTTGGACAGGTCGTAACAACGCTGCAATCCAACCCACAGAGTTTGAGTGCCGGG
>CAIJIZ010000381.1 GCA_903820735.1 uncultured Pirellula sp. | reverse complement strand
TTAGGCATTAGGCATTAGGCATTAGGCATTAGGCATTAGGCATTAGGCGTTGGGCGTTGGGCAAACAGCTAACAGTCACCGCTGGTGGGTTTCGCGGTCAGTGGTTAAACGTGCGGATGAAATGGGCGGTGTTTGGGATGTCGAAGTACTTGAGCTAACTCTCGGTCGACCGCTTCACCACACCCTACAGATTGTATCGCAGCAAGCAGCTTCAAACGTCGCCAGTACTCTTCCCACTCTCATCCCCCCCGCCCCTCGCTCACGCCCTGCGGGAGAAGAGGTGCCAAGATCTTTCCGTAGTATTTCCCCGTAGCATGAGACCTCTGTGGCCGTGCGAGGGGCCCGCATGTCTCACGCAAAGAAACAATGACGCAAAGGGTGAGGGACAGGGTTGGCTGGTTGAGATGCTGCTCGAGAGCCTTTATGGCTTAGGGGTGATTTCGGGATGGCTCAGCAAGTACTCGCGACGCTGCTGCGCAAATTGCTTGAGCGAATTCCCACCCACTGCCCCTCTACCTGCCCTCGGTTCAGGAGCTTGCGTCGCATCGGTCTCGGACGTCGCGCTGAAGAAGTCTTCGGTACGCGAAAGTTTTCTGGAATCGAGACGGACTTGGTCGGTTAGCGATTCTCGCAATTGTGAAACGATTGGACCTAGATTGTTCCAATCGAGATCTTCTTGCGCGATCTGCCGTAGAAGCTCTACGTAGCGTTGACGGTACTGTGGGACTTGAAGCAAACGACTACGCAGTGGACGATCTGGATTATCCATGCCGGTGAACGGATCGAGGGAGAATGGATTGCCTCCCCTACCCTGCCCCGCATTCTGTCCTCCTGGGCCTCCTCGACCAAACCCGCGTCGACCACCACCTTGGCCACCTGGGCCACCTGGGCCACCGAAACCTGGACCACCTGGGCCGCCGAAACCTGGGCCGCCCCCGCCAGGACCCATCATCGCACCGCTAAACGATTCATTCATGTCGTGAGGTGCAAGATGAAATTTACCGTCGGCATCAAGGTAGATGCTGTAGTCGCTACCGCGAACCCAATAGCCGTCGTTATTGATCAACGCGATATCGAGCGCAAGGAATTTCAACGCGCCATCAACATCGAAAATTGGCTCGAGTTGTTCGGGGAGTTGATCGATGGGGGTCTCGTTGAGAACCTTGCACAGTTGCATCAGCGCGTTCCATGATTTCTCGTTGTCATTGTTCTTGATTTCATAAAGACGCTTGTAAGCCTCTACGTTATCGCCAAGATAACGCAAGCTGCCGCCGCCACCTGGGCTGCCGGGAACTTTCCAACGCACGACACCTTTGGAGGATCCCAAATGTTGGCTGATGAAGTATTTGTCGAACTGCTGTGCGTTCTGGTAGATGCCCCAATCTTCTCCGTTGATCACAACACGGACGTGGTTCACGGCGGGGGTAGGAAGATATTTCGAAGCGATTGCCGAGTAGAGAACCGAGTGCATTAGGGTCGGGTCGCCATTGGAGTTGAGCAAGTTCAGGGATTTGTAGCTGAGAAGTCGCTGGTCTTCATCGGCCATGTCCATCGAGATATTCAAGGATCGTTTGGAACCGGCGGGAACCATTCCAAAGGAGGATGCACCTCGGAAGCTAACGCCGACAAGGGGATACTTTTTGCCGTCGACTTCGAGGGTTGCGTCGACTTCGACATCGGTTGGTTTGAAGTCGGCTAGTTCTGATTCCCAATCTTCGTTTTCGAAGGTCAGGAAGATCGTGCGAAGGATGCTGCGGTCGTAGAGGTCTTGGTCATCGTAGCGGGTGACTTCGCTGGGTGAGAGTTTGACGCCTGGTTTTCCCGGTTCGCGATTTCCGCCTGGACCACCTGGGGGTGGGCCTCCGAAACCGAAGAAGCCGCCTGGGCCACCGGGGCCACCTGGTCCACCGCCTGGGCCACCAAACCCGCCGGGGCCACCACCTGGTCCACCTGGGCCGCCACCTGGGCCACCGCCGGGTCCACCACCGGGTCCACCACCGGGTCCACCTGGTCCGCCACCTGGTCCGCCGGGGCCACCGGGAGGTCCGCCCCTACCTGGCCTACCGCCCGGTCCGCCAGAGCCGGAGGATTTCGCTTCTTTGCGCGCCGGATCTCGTTCTTGTCGATCAAGCCATCCGTCTCCGTTTTTGTCGTACTTGGCGACCAGCGGACGATCGGGTCCGCCCCCTGGCCCACCGAAACTTGGCCCACCGAAACCCGGTCCACCGAAACCCGGTCCACCGAAACCCGGCCCACCGGGAGGTCCACCGAAGCCACCAGGTCCAGCGGGTCCAGCGAATAGAAACGCACCCGTCGATTCGAACGTGAAGGCTTCTCCTTTGAGTCCTTGCCATGTCTTGAGTTGTTCCTCCGATAGGCTTTCCAGGATTGCCCGCTCCGCATCTTGCCGGGCTGCAGCGATCGCTTGGAAATCGGGGGGGCCACCGGATCCGATTCGGATGGCGGTCGGGTTGAGTGCGGGGACCAGTTTTCCGATCGAGGCCCGCTGTGACTCGGTGAGTTTCACTGCGTCGGCTATGTCAGGGCGCGCGATGGCCGCGAGCCCTTCGCGTTGCAGAGACAATTCACTGAGTCGTCGAACTTGTTTATCGTTCAGATTGCCAGACAGCTGTGTTTCGGAGTCGGCGAGCAGCTTCTCGATGGTCAAGCGAGCTTCTTGCATTGCTTGATCTCGTTGCTCGTCATCGAGTTCAAAGATGCGTTGAGGGGCGATGGGGTGCATGGCTTCGAAGATCTTCGGTTGCAATGCTTCTTCTGCGGCGAGCAAGAGTTCGATTTGTTTTTCGGAAAGTTGCAATTCGCGTTGGACTTCGGGGAGCCGGAGGATGGGCAAGGGACGATGGGCCAGGCCGAGCATCATTACCGGGCCGAAGATGTTTGGAGGTTGCTGACCAAAGCCCGGCGGTTGAAAGCCCGGTGCTTGAAATCCCGGTGCTTGAAATCCTGGCCCATCACCTTCGGGCCCGCGTTGATTTCGTGGTGCCGCAGGGTCTTGAGCAAGTCCCAAGCAGGAGCACAGAGTGCATGCAATGAGTGTTTGGTATTTCAGTCGAGCTAGTTTTTTCAAGCGACAATTCATCGTTCGGTGACTTTCCAAGAGATGGACTGGATGGAAGCAATGGAGGCTAATGCGATGGGGATGGAAGTGGTATCGAAGAAGGAGGCGTTGGGGATTTCGTAGGTCCATTCCATCATGGTTCCTCCGCGCGCCGATTCTGCAGCGACGATGCGGTACGAGATCCCTTGTTCGGCGAGCAATTGTTCGACTTGTCTCGATCCGGATGCATCCGCAATCGGGGTTTTGAAGATTAGCCGACCCATAGTCGGGTTGCTCGATCGTTCATTGCGCGCAATGATCCACTTCGATGCGACGATAAGAAAAGTCATGATTGAGCCGCCGAGCAGGGCAACGTCGAAGTTCCCGGCTCCAAGGGCCATACCTACGACGACTGCAAAAATTACGAAGCCGATGTCGAGGGTGTCATCGACGACGGTGCGAAAGCGAACGATCGACAGTGCGCCGACGAGGCTGAAGGCTCTCGCAATGTGGTTCCCCACGACTTGGGTCACCATGGCGATGAGGATAGCTAGGAAGATCAGGGTCAGAGGGAAACTGGCGGTTCCATGATTCGGTCCCCTGTTCCATGTGTATAGCCAAGCGATGAAGCAACCGCTCAGAGCGGCAAGCAGAAGCCTTATGGCGAGGCTTGTCGCATCGATCGATGTGGAATCCACGTTTGCTTGTGTGAGCCAATCAAGCATTTCGACGACTCTTTCTTCCTTGAGTTTCAGACAAGATGCACCTAGCAAACTTTTTGGAAATGATTGTATTTGGGGTCGAGAAGGCTTACCGGACGGCTCGCGCCGTGCCGCTTTAGTGACAAGATATGAACACGCGATACTACCATCTGTTCCGCCGTAGATGAAGACTTTGTGAAGTAGTGGCGTTAATGCTGCAACTCGGCCATTCCTAAGAGGGGGTAATGGGCTTGACTTGCTGGAATCGGATTCCGTACGTTCCGACCTATCGTTTTTGAAGGGCGGGATTTACATGGTAACGGCGAGGAATTTCATGCAGTTGAACAAGCCAATTGTGAGGGGAAGCCGAGCTGCGCGTTACGTTGGCCGAGTCTGTGCGACGTATGGAATTCTCGTAGCCATCCTTATTTCGTTCATGCCCCCTGTTTTTTCCCAAGAGATTCGCCCCAGAAATACCAGGGGTGATCGCGTTGGTGCTAATGAGGATTCGCAGGTTCGGACAGTTCCTTTGGTGCGAACTGAGATCGCAGCCAATGCGAATCAATGGTTAGCGATGCGACATGCGATGGTAGGGGCTTATGGTGCTCAGTCCCATCCGCATCCGGCGAAACCCGATGCGTTATTGCTACAGTTCAACAATGACTTTGTACTTTTGGAGCATGACCCTGGTCGTCGAGTGATTCGCATCGAGGGGCTTGAGCCGATCGTTGTTGCGTTGAATCGGGTCGGGTTAGCTTATACGCGCGAGTCGACGGTATCGAAGGATAGGAGTTTTCGATTTGTTTCGTTGAAGGTGCAGGGTCAGCAAGCGCTTCGTGGTTGGTCGCGTCAAGAGTTAGCTCAGGGCAGAGGCTTTGGAGTGGATGGATCCGTTCGGCTTGCTGCAGGATTTCAGGAGCCGATCCCACAGTTGGGGGCAGGAGCCATTGGGGCGGGGCAAAAAGATCAAGATTCCGAGAAGGACGGCGCGCCGGATAAGCTGCCGTTGCCGCAATTCGAAGGAGTTCAGATCGAGATGTTACCCGATCTCGATGCGGTCATTTTGCGAGGTCGAGATCAGCAGTTGACCGATCTTTCAGAGATCATCAAGCGACTGGATCAGGCGAGCAAAGAGAGCAAGCCGGAGATTGAGGTTGTAAATCTGCAGCATGTGAATTCAGAATCGCTTGCGAAGATCATCGAGGATATTGAAGAGAAGTTTCTCGGCGCACGGCAAGGGCGAGTGACGGTTGCACCTTTGATATCGCCGAATGCGTTATTGCTCATCGGTTGGGGTGAGTCGATGGAGTTGATGAAGCAGTTGATTATGAGGCTTGATCAACCAACTCGGTCCGACAGTACGTTAGCAGTATTTCCGTTGAAGCATGCGTTGGCGAGTGAAGTGCAAAGCGATTTACAATCGTTCTACAGGGGTAAAGATGGCTTGGCCCCGATCATCAATTCGTTTGCTGATCCGCGAAGCAATGCGATTATCGTCAATGGTTCACCTCGTGACATTGAAGAGATTCGCAAGTTGTTAGAGAAGCTCGATGTGCCACAGAGTGGGCTGATGCAATCCGCGCGCGTATTCCAGATTCGCCACAGCATTGCTTCGGATATTGCGGAGGCGCTGCAAGAGGCTTTAGCGACAACGACAACCGATCGGAATCGAACGTTGCAGATTGTCGATGAGAATGGCAATCCGATCGTCTCAGGAGGGATTTTGGGTGCGACGAAGATTACGGTTAATGATCGTAACAATACATTGATCGTGTCGAGTTCTCCGGAAACATTGCCATTGATCGAGCGGTTCATCGAGCAGTTAGATACCCCTGGTGCGACGGCTAAGATCAAGATCTTTCCGGTGAAAAATGGTGATGCAGCTTCGTTGGTTGAAACGTTGCGAGCATTGATTCCATCGTCATCGGCGACGACTGGAGGGAGTGGTGCGGCAGCGGTGCAGCTTTCAAGCAACCCGTCCGAGATGTCGTTGTTACCGTTACGGTTTACGGTCGACACGCGAGGCAACAACATCATAGCCATCGGTTCCGATGGAGATTTGAAGATTGTCGAAGCGTTGATTTTGCGACTGGATGAAGGGGATTTGTCCCAGCGCAAAAGCACGGTTTATCAGTTAAAGAATTCGCCGGCGATCGATGTCGCTACAGCGATCAATCAGTTCTTGCAAAACAAGCGTGTGGTGGAGTTAGCCGCACCGGGAACGAACAATCCTTTCGATCAGCTTGAACGCGAAGTTGTGGTTGTACCCGAGCCGGTTCAGAACAAGTTGATTCTCAGTGCAACACCGAGGTATTATGACGAAATTGCCGAGCTCATCGAGCGGCTTGATGAACAGCCACCGCAAGTGATGATTCAGGTGATGATCGCCGAGATTTCTTTGGGAAATACCGACGAGTTTGGCGTTGAGTGGGGATTGCAGGACTCCGTCCTGTTCGACCGTAGTTTGTTGGGGAATTTAGCGACGCGTACGACGACGACAAATACTTCGACACCTGCGGGGGTAGTTACGCAAACGACGCAAGAAATCGTAGCGGCATCGAACGTACCAGGATTTAATTTCAACAACGTCGACCCACTGGGGAATAGTGGTTCAGCGAAGGCTTTGAATTCCTCGAATACGGTGGGAGGTCAGGGCATATCGAATTTCGCGGTTGGTCGTGGTAACGACGAGCTTGGGTTCGGTGGACTAGTGTTATCTGCAAGCAGTGAGAATGTAAGCTTTTTACTGCGAGCCTTGCAGGATTCGAGGCGTTTGGAGATTCTCTCGCGTCCTCAAGTCTTAACGCTGGATAACCAGCAAGCGTTTATTCAGGTAGGTCAGCGGATTCCTCGGATTGTCAACTCGATCATCAATCAGAACGGGACCCAAAACGTAGTAGCGTTGGAGAATGTCGGTTTGATCATCGGGGTTACGCCACGTATTAGTCCCGAGGGTAACGTGGTGATGGAGATCGACGCCGAGAAATCGAAGTTGGGGCCAGAGGACGAAGGGATTCCGATCTCGATTGCCCAGAATGGGACCGTGATCCGTTCACCGCGAGTCGATACGATTACCGCGCAAGCGACCGTTAGCGCTGCGGATGGAGAGACGATTATTCTCGGGGGTCTGATCTCGCGATCGACCCGAACCAACCATCGACAAGTGCCATGGCTGGGTGATATTCCTGTCATCAAGTATCTCTTCAGTTATGACTATAATGACACGGTTCGCACCGAGCTATTGATCATCATGACACCGCATGTCGTTCGCAATCCGGCGGATATAGAACGATTGAAGCAAGCGGAGTTTGCCAGGATGAGTTGGTGTGAAGCAGATGTTTTTGAGATTCATGGGGATGTGTTTCCACGGACAGGGATGTTGCAGGATTGGAATGAAGATCCGGCTGATTGTCCTGTGGTTTATCCCGATAGCGATCCACGTGGTTCTTACGAATCGACGTTGGAAATACAAAATCCGTCGATGCCGCAAGAGTTAGGCACGCAATTGCCAAGTTCTATGCCCGACTCGTTTGTTCCACCTGTTCAAGGTGCCAATGAGTTGCCGACACCTACGTCGGTAAAACCTTCGGCGGGTTTACTACGATTACCGCGAACACTTCCACCGACTGTTCGTCCTGCCCCAACTCTCGAGCCGGCGGCGAGCACATCGTCAGCCATGGCTCCCGCCTCTGACTCGTCATCAAGGACCCGTAAATGATTCCCATTCGGATTCCTTCCTCGTTTCCTTTATTGAGCATGTTGCTCTTGTCGTGCTGTTGCATGGTGGGGTGCCAATTTGCGCCAAAGAAACTTCCGGATTCATGGAAGTGGGGAGAGGACGACAAGCCGGCTCTGCCAGACCGGATACTTGCCGTCTGGACTGACACCGTCTTGCATCAACCTAACCAACCGGGTGTTCGGGGATTTGGAGGGCGTGTTTTCTTTTATCTAAAAGATCAAACAGATCCGATTGAAGTTGATGGAAAGTTAGCTGTATACGTTTTTGATTCTGAGGATGCAGATCCGATGAATCAAAAGCCGTTGCGCAAATATGTGTTCACTGCCGATCAATTCGCCAGTCACATGAGCAAGACTTCCATCGGCCCGTCCTACAGCGTTTGGTTGCCTTGGGGGGAAGTCGGCGGTCCGCAGATGAAGCTCAGCATTATTGCAAGGTTTGAAGGTGTCGATGGCGGAACGACCATTTCGGATCCGACCATCAAGCTATTGCCTGGGATTGTCAGTCGCAATTCGGGCACTGAGACATTTGAGAGTGGGAAATTAGGGACTGGGAAGCTAGCAAACGATAAAAACGGGAGCGAGAAAAGCTTGACGGGAGGAGGGGTTAAGTTCCGATTGTCGAATCGAACGACGAAAGAGACGATTGAGGATTCAGACGATGGCGTGCAGCTTGCAAGTGGCATTGCTGATGGGGACGATCAAGGTGTACAGCGGGCGTCGTATTTGAAAAAGAGTTCAGCGACGATGAAGAGTCCTGCTGCGCGTAAGGAGAATTTGACGCGAGGATTCAATGATTCGCGAGAGATTAAGGGAGAGGATTCTCGCAGCGTGCAAACCATTGATTTGCCTCCAGCTTTCGAGCGACATTTTCAAGAGTCATCTGTCGTGAATACAGAAGTGATCGATATGCGAAGTGGCAATGTTAAAGCTTTTCAGAAAGGGTACTCCCGTTCTGATTCCGGAGTCAGCCAGGACGGTTTGGGATCGCAAGTTAAGGATTCGAGTTCCAAAACTCCTGCAATGAAGAGCTCCGAGCCGCGTGTGTTGCGACGGAATTCAGCGAATCGACTTGAAGTATTGCGTTCTGGCAAGTGGATCGATTCGATTCATAGACGGGATGGGAACAACGCCGATCCGGTCCTCAACGGTGTGGAGCTTCACTCGATGGATCGGCCACAAGGCTCACTGAGCGATAACGAACCGAAATCTTGAGCGAGCCAGCAAGGTAACACGCTAGGTGGTTTGCAAGTTGCAATGCAAAAGAGAGGGATTTCAGCTTCTAAATTTAAGGCGTTATGTCGTGACTACGAAGAATCTCGACTGCTCTTGCTAAAGGTTTATCAAGCTCGAATCGCGAGTCATTCGGATCTTCGATTTGAACTAACGGGTGGTCGGTTATTAGCCCGTTTCGCAAAGGATCGCTTCGGAGTTGAAAGCGTTTCTGGGATGCGGCTTCGTCCTCTGGAGACAAGCTAACCAAGCCTTGGGGGTCTGGAAGAACTCCCCATTCATCATCCGATGAGTCGTTAGGGCGTTTATGAATTCGGCGACCGCTCGGTGGGTAGTAGTAGGCGGTGGTAAGTCGGATCGCAGCGGAGCCACCCAGGATGGGGACGATGCTTTGAACGTTCCCTTTTCCGTAGGAGCGTTCCCCTAGGACGATAGCCCGTTTGCGATCTTTCAGGCAAGCTGCGACGACTTCGCTAGCGCTTGCGGATTCTTTGTTGATAAGAATGCAAATAGGGACAGAGGGGGGAAGCAAGGAGCCTGGTGTCGCGTAAGCGGTGTCGATTTGAGCGTTGTTTTCGCGGCCGTGCGTTGAGACAATTGGTCCATCTTCGAGGAACATATCGCAGACTTCGACAGCGGCATCTAGCAGTCCGCCGCTGTTGTCACGCAGGTCGATGATGAGGCCTTTGCACGGCGAAGCGTTCGAGAGGATTTCGCGAAGTTCCGCAGCGGTTCTTTCTCCGAAGAGTTCAATGTGAAGGTACAAAATATCGGATGCGACTTGTAGTTGGTGTTCCCATGTCCCATCGGGTTTTCTGCGATCGCCTGTGATACTTTCTACGGCAACAAATTCGCGAGGGACATTGAAGTTCATCGATTCTCCGGCGCGTTCGATCAGGATGGAGGCGGTCGATCCGACTGGGCCTTGCAGCCAGCGCGAGAGGGTATCCATGTCTGGGGCCGCCGCTTCCACCTTATTGCCATCGACCTCTTGGATTACATCTCCTGGACGCAATCCTGTTCGGAAAGCTGGCGAGTGGAAAATGGTGGCGACGATGGTAGGTTTAGGTCGTTGCGGTGGGCCTTCGATTTGAATTCCCAGTCCCGCGAATTGTTGGTCGAACAAAGCATTGAAGCTTGTCAGAGCACTGCTTGGGATGTACGCGGAGTACGGGTCCAAGGATTCGAGCATACCTTGCAGTGCAGCGTCGCGGAGATTGTTGGTCGATTTTGGCTCGACGTAGGAGTTTTCGATCCAGTGCATGCTGTATGCGATATCGCGAACGGGACGGAGCCAAGCAGCGTTTGCGTAGCAGAGTAAGCAGAGGATAAGAAGAGCAGAGAGTTTCTTTAAGGTATTCCAACTCACGGGTTTTCGTCTCCTGCGAGCATACTGTTTTTGTTAGGATAGCGACTTGAAGAATACGAAATGATAATTGCCAGATCGGATTGGTAGAAACCGTGCTGAATCGCGATGACATTGTAGCCGAATATTTGCAGCAGCTTCCTTATGCGCCCTATCCGGTCCAAGAAGATGCTTTATTTGCTTGGTTTTCTTCGGATCATGGGGTCTTGGTTTGTGCTCCGACGGGGACGGGCAAGACGCTTATCGCCGAAGGAGCGATCTTCGAAGCACTTCGCACGGGGCGGCGGTGTTACTACACGACTCCTTTGATTGCGTTGACAGATCAGAAATTGTACGAGTTGCAAGCTGCAGCGCAGCGTTGGGGATATCCGGCGAATTCGATTGGGCTGGTTACGGGCAATCGCAAAGTCAATCCAGACGCACCGATACTAGTCGTTGTCGCGGAGATCCTGCTCAATAAACTGCTACAAGCCGGGCCGGATGGCTTCGAGGATGTAGATTCTGTGGTGATGGACGAATTTCACAGTTTCAACGACCCAGAGCGTGGGATCGTCTGGGAGCTGAGTATTGGGATGTTACCCAAGCATGTGCGATTGATGTTGCTTTCGGCAACCATCGGTAACAGCGTCGAGTTTTGTTCTTGGTTGATGCGAGCACATGGCCGGAATCTGGAGTTGGTCCGAGGTACGGAGCGCAAGGTGCCGCTACAGTTCGAGTGGGTAGAAGATGATTATCTCGACGAGCATCTCGAGCGGATTGCAGAAGGAGATGAGACGAAGCGACGGACGCCAGGGTTAGTGTTTTGCTTCAATCGCGATCAGTGTTGGCAGGTGGCTGAGTTATTGAAGGGCAAGAAGCTTATTGACAAGTCACGACAAGCGATCATCACCGAGCGGTTAGAGGGGGTGAATTTGTCGGAGGGTGCTGGGCCAAAGATCAAGCAAATATTGATACGAGGTGTGGGTATTCACCATGCGGGGATCATGCCCAAATACCGTCGGCTTGTCGAGCAACTGTTTCAAGAAAAGCTCCTTACTGTCTGCGTTTGCACCGAGACGTTGTCAGCGGGGATCAATTTACCTGCGCGGAGTGTGATTTTACCGAGCTTGGTCAAGGGTCCTTATGGCAAGAAAAAATTGATCGAGTCGGCTTCGGCCCAGCAGATCTTTGGTCGAGCGGGCCGTCCGCAGTTTGACCGCGAGGGTTTTGTTTATGCCATCGCGCATGAGGACGATGTGAAGCTTCATAGATGGAGGCTTCAGTACGATCAAATTCCGGAGGATACGAAAGATCCGAATTTGATCAGGGCGAAGAAGCAGTTGAAGAAGAAGATGCCTACTCGGCGTCAGGGGGAGACATATTGGACGAAGGATCAGTTTGAAAAACTAGCGCGTGCCCCCGCATCGCATCTTGCGAGCCGAGGCCCACTACCATGGCGACTTTTAGCGCACATGCTTCTACGCGATCCTTCGGTCGAGCCGCTGCGAACATTAGTGGGGCGACGTTTACTTGCCCCAAGCGACATGATCCGTGCGCACAAAGAGTTGAATCAAATGCTCGTAACTCTTTGGACGGGCGGATTTCTGGAGCTTGAGCCCAAGCCTTTACCGAAGCAGGGTGGCGTTGCTCAACCGGGAGGTGGTGCTGCTGGGAGTGGGCCTGCGGGGAGTGGGGGGCAGAAGGGAGCGCAGGGTTGGCTCAAGAGTCAGTTGTCATCGGTCACGTTGGGAGATACGAAGGGTGTCGTTCCACCGAAGAGCGAAGTTGTGAAAGGTGAATCCGGGAATCTCGATGAAGTGGAGGATGATGATGAGCTTGGTGATGCGAATACCGGAAGAGACGATGGTCTGGTAGCGATCACCGATGAGACGGCCGGTCGTGGTTATGATTTAGAGAACTATCGTCCTGAGCGAATTGTTGCGAAGCCGAGGTTGGAGTTGATGCAAGAGTTTCGCAGCGTCAATCCGATTTATGGTTTGTATTTGATACAGCAGTTGCAATTCGCGGACATGACCGAGCGGATTCAGGCTTTAGAGAGCATCTTGGAGTTGCCCCCTAATATTTGCAAGTTAGTTCCGGTACCAAGACCGGAAGAGTTGCCATTTGGGCCCTTAGCGCAGAATCATTTACACCCACGGTTGCTTGAACTCGGCCTTGTAGGTGTAGCGGAGATTACCGGCCGTTGGGGAAGCGATAACGACGAAGACGAAGAGGAAGATGCTTGGAATGAGAATGGGCCTCCGCCGAGGCCGTTGGCTTTGGGTGAAAAACTACGTCGGATGTTCGATTACGATTTTCCTGGCGTACATGATGTGCACACACGGAGTGTATGGGTCGTTGGAGAGTTGCTCGAATTCGAATGCGACTTCAATAAGTTCATCGTTGCGAAGGGGTTGCAAAAGCAGGAGGGGATGCTGTTTCGGCATGTCTTACGATTTGTACTGTTGCTTGCCGAAATCAGTGCAATCGCTCCGCAGGACAGTACGCCGGAGGAATGGGAGTTACCATTTGATCGGCTTGCTGAACAGTTGATGGCAGGGTGTCGCAAGGTCGATCCGGAGAGCACAGATGAGGTGTTGCAAGAAATATCGGATCGGGAGAACCGCGTGGTGCTTGGAAGGAAGAAACCACCTGCGGAGTCTCACCGTGGCGATCAGGCGGTGAAGGGCTTTGGGGAAGGGATTGCAGAGGGTTTGACGAGTGATGGGATCCAATGAGTGAGTTTTACGACCAACTATCGTTAATCAACTGGGTCTTGCTGGTCATCGCTGCCATTGGCATCGGTGTTACAAAGAGTGGATTTTCCGGCGTTAGTTTATTGCATGTGTTGGTCTTTGCGCATGTTTTCGGCGCGAAAGCTTCTACGGGTGTTGTGCTGCCGATGTTGATCGTTGGGGATGTCCTTGCGATGCTGATGTTTGGCAAGCATGCGGACTGGGTGTATGTGCGGCGCATGATGCCTCCTGCAATAATCGGTGTGTTGATCGGATGGATGCTTATGCATCGTCTGAGTGAATCGCTGTACCGGCCGATCACCGGCGGTATCATCTTGATGCTCGCAAGCATGCAACTCGCTAGGCTTCGCAACGAGAACTGGCTTGCGTCGATACCGCATTCGACCATCTTTGCGTGGGGGATGGGCATTGCCGTAGGAGTGACAACGATGTTGGCTAATGCTGCCGGTCCTGTCTTTGGTTTGTTTCTTATCTCGATCGGGCTTCCCAAAAAAGAGTTTGTCGGTACTGCAGCTTGGTTCTTTTTGATTCTCAATGTGTTGAAGATTCCATTTAGTTGGAATTTAGGATTGATCGGAGAGCAATCGTTGATGGTGAACGCCTTGCTGGCACCATTGATTCTGCTTGGATTATTCGCGGGTCGAGCGATTGCTAAGGGGATTTCTCAGAAGAGTTTCGAGATGGTGATTTTGGTGCTCTCGATTGTGGCGGCGATGCAATTGTTGTTGGTTTGAGGATTAAGCCGGGGGTTTTTGAAACGGGGGGATTTTTGAAACACAGAGGCACAGAGGCACAGAGGAGAGGTATGGGTATGGGGAACCTGTTTTGTCCGCTGATTTCCCTGCCAGTGTTTTCTTGCCGAATTCGCGGGCCGTATTTTTGTAACTGGCCCGCACGATGAATAGTTTCGCAAAGGGGCGGTTACTGATTGAGTCGATCAGGAGTTGCCCCTGTACCGACGAAATCGTAGGTGTCGTTTAGGCTTGCGAAGAACCAATCTTGGTTTAGTCCCCCGGTCAATGCATCGATGTTGCTATCCGCAAATACGGTATCCGCGAGGGAATCGTTTGGATCGCTATTGAGTCGGATAGTTCCGTTCGCATTCGCTCCACTTCCATTTCCCCAAAGGTTTGCAGTCCGAACGGCGAAGGTTCGGGAGGATATCCACTCGGCATAAATTGCGAAGAGGGCTTGGCGATTCGTATCGTGGGATGTCGATCCGGAAATTAGCAGGTCATCGCCACCGGAGCCGGCCAACATATCGGCCCCTGCTCCACCGAACAGGAGATCACGTTGGCTACCGCCGGTCAAGCGATCGTCTCCGCTGAGGCCAACCAAGATGGTCGACTTGCTCGCTTGGCCTTGAAGCACATCGTTGCCGGCCCCCCCGATTACCAGTTGCAAATTGCTCGTAATTCCACCAACCGCCGAAGCGTTAGCTGCTGTTGTTTGGGCAAGATTCACCGAGACTGCGGAAGTCCATTGAGCATAACTAATTGAGTTAAGGCCGGCGCCTGTTCCCCCGTTGATCGCACCGGACAAGGATCCGGTAGGTAGGATTTCAAACGTGTCAGCGCCCGTTCCGCCGGTCAAGTTGTTCATACCAATGAACGAGATGTTTGCCGCTGGAAGGGCTAGAATGCCACCTCCCGCCGAGTTCAGCGTCCAGGAAGCGACCTCTGGGCTTGCAAGTGACGGGCCGGTAAGGGAATCCACACCCAGGCCGCCGACAATGTTCGAGACATTGGCGTAGGTTACGCTGCTGACCGTGATTTGACCTGCTGTGGTTACGGCCCATGCGGTGGTGGTATTGTTGACCCGAGTGACTTTCGTGTCAGGTAGCGAGTTGCCTGTGACACTTTCAAAACCGCTGTACGCACCGACGGTGCCTGGGATGCTGCTTGTTGTCGCCTCGAGGCGGAAGTCCAATGCTGTGGATTTGGCGGACAGATCTAAGGTATCGGTGACACCTGCGGCGGTACCACCGGTAAGTGTCTTCGATAGGCTACCGCTATTGGTTACCACAAAGGTATCAGCTGCCGTACCACCCGTGAGGCTATCGAATCCGCTGAAGTTTACGGTTCCAGTGGGGGAGCTTGAGAGATTCCCCGCATTGGCGGCGTTGATCGTCCAGTTCGTCACTGAATTTGGACCGATGAGGATATCGGTGATTGTGGAGATGCTCCCGCTGATGAAACTTTCAAAGCCACTGATGCCACCTGTGGAAGTTGCAGTGTTGGTTTGTAGGTTGATCGTGTTGGCTGTAGTTTTAGCTGCTAAATTCAGAGTGTCCTCCCCTGCCCCACCATGCAGAAGACCCGTGAGTCTTCCAGCGTTTGCGAAAACAAACTGATCGTTTCCTGAGCCACCGCGAAGAGTTTCAAGGCCGAGAAACGCAAGCGTGGAGTTTACGGTTCCGGTCCCGGTTCCGGTGAGATTCCAAAGGTTTTCACCCAAAGTGACCTCGAGGCTATCGGTCCCACCACCACCGTCGTAGGTCACGCCTACACCTGTGAGGGGAGTTTGTTGGACTACAAGTGAATCGTTGCCAATACCTGGAAGCAAGCGAACGATTTCTGTGTTGGAGAATTGAAGGGCTGCGTTGTTCACAAAGAGGTTCGAGCCGATGAGTCGAAAGCTGTCATCGACGGTTCGTCCGTTGACTTGCAACGTGTCGTTCCCACCTAGTGCATTGATGACCAGTGCACCTCCGTTGGGAATCGAACGGTTTGAAAATACGTTCGAGCCATTGCTGGTCAACGTCCAAATCGCTTGCGCACCATTCCCCAAAGAAGAGGCGACGAAGGTCTCGCTGGCGGCCAGACCGGTGACGTATACATTTTCATCGATGTCGGTTACTTGAATCGCGAAGATCTTCTCGATGAACAACCCTGCTTGGTCCGCGGAGCGAACGCGTACCGAGTAGGTGGGCTGAAGTTCGTAGTCCGTGCTGATCGCAATTCTGAGTGTGTTGCCTTCAATCGTAAAAGCGGTGTTGTCGATATCTCCAGCGCCTGCGACGAGTGTATAGGTGAAGGTATTTCCGGCATTTGGGTCGGATGTGGCCAAGTTACCGATCGCGAAATTTGGAGAGTTGTTTTCGACAATACTGGAGGCTGAAAGCGAGATGTCTGTCGGCGGATGATTGAATTGGTTCTCGATAATTTTGATTTGCGCTGAACGGACTTCACCAAGCAATCCAAAAGGTTTTCCTTCGACATCGCGTAGATAATTGTTCAGGGATTCGGGAGTTGCTTGCGAAACGAGAATCTGAAAGAACTCGTCCGGTTCCGACTCTGAATCGGCAAGAATCGGTACGTGAATCGTCTTGCGAGTTTCTCCATCGAGAAAAACCAATTGTCCCGAGACAGATGTGAAGTCCGTATTTGCAAGGGCTGTTCCGTCCGCCGTGGCATACTGCACCGTCAGTACGCCATCGGATCCGCCCGTACGAATGACATCGATCGCTAAGTTGCCGGTGTCTTCGGCAATGTCCCTGCTGGCGGCCTCAAATTGCAGTTGGCCAACTCCCGTAACCGAAAAATAGAGGGTGAAGACTCCGCTCTGCGAATATCCAGCTGCGTTGGGTGTGCTGAGCCCATCATCGGTGAAATACGCGGAGAGCTTGACATCCACTTCATATCGCCCAGGTTTCGAGAAACCATAATTGAAATGGTCGTGCCCACCGGAGAGCATCCACAGCGCGTCATCGTTGCTGATCCCGTCGGTTGCATCAAATCCACTTGCGTTCCCATTGGCGATCGCGTCGTTGTGCGACGACATCAACACGTTGATATTTCCAAAGACTCCGACTTGCCAGACAGAAAAAACACCATCACCAGTGGAGCCATCGAGATTGTGGTGGCGAACATCAAGGAGGCTTACTTTCGACCAGCGACCTTGTCCAGTGACCCGGCCTTTCGATTCTGTCGCAACGTTATAGCGATCGACGGAAGTCCCGAGTCCGGCGGCTGAGAGGCCGACATACGGAAGTGCATCAGAGAATTGCTGAGGGAGGACATAGAGAGTCTGACCAGTAGCAGTCCCGGTAAAGTCGTACATGGAGGACTGCGGACGAACGATCGCGGATGGAGTTCCGGCATACAGCAATGCCTCGTTCGTCGGATAGTTGAAAACGCCAGTGCCTGATTGACTTAAGATTTGGAGGTCCCAAGTCGATCCAGAGCGTGCGATTGCCAAGTCTACGTGCCCGTTGGCCAAAACAGTAGCTAAGTCGGACGCCATCAATTGCCGAGGTTCGCACTGTTCGAAAGCTAACTTCCTCCGTTTATGCGAGCGTGTCGGCGGATGCGATGGGCGTCGTGATCCGTTTGTTGTATTGAAGTATCTTTGGGGCATTGCTCTCTCTATCTCTTTCTCGATACACCGATGATCTGTCGTTACCAATTAACTGCAAAGCGATTATCGCAGCACCATGTATGTATATGCAATTTGTATGCATGAGGATACGCGTGGCACCTTGCGGAGTCAAGGATGGGATGGCAGATAGTTGAGCTGGCAGATAGCGGGATGGCTGAAAGCAGAGAGGTAAAAAAAACAGCACTCTCCGGAAGAAGAGTGCTGTTTAGCAATTTATTGGACTAGCCTCGTCAGAGGGTTAGTCCTTGATTATGGTGCGCGGCGACCAGTTAGGTCGCTTCAGCAACGCTGGAAGTCTCTGGCGAGCTGTCCCGTTGGACGCCTTTGAAGTCCAATCGGGTTACTTTGCCAGTGTCGTCTTTGAAAGCGTCGATCTGGATGGTGTTTTTCCCTTCGAAGCTACCTCGGAGGAGTTCTTCGGAGAGTGGGTCTTCGATGCGTTGCTCGATAGCTCGACGCAATGGCCGAGCACCGTAGTCGAGATTCGAACCTTGCTTGATGATGAATTCTTTTGCTTCATCGGTCAATTCAATTTCGAATCCTCGTTCGCGCAGACGCTCTCGGACCTTCGACAGTTCGAAGTCGATGACCAACTTGAGGTCTTCGTTGTTCAAATGTCGGAAGATGATCACGTCATCGAGACGGTTTAGGAATTCAGGACGGAAGACGCGTTCGATTTGGTCCATTACG
>CAIJIZ010000380.1 GCA_903820735.1 uncultured Pirellula sp. | reverse complement strand
GCTCCTCCCGCTGGGATGAGAATGGGAGTTGCGAAAAAAGGTGTTTCGCTCCAAGTATGACACAAACGGGTGCGCGGTTTTCTTTGCGTCTTTGCTTCTTAGCGTGAGTCATTCGCACCCCTCGCACGGCCTCAGAAGACCATGCTGCGGGGCCGCTACAGTGTCGTGTTACTGAACTGTCTTGGCCCCCCTTCTCCTGAAGGGGAAACTTTGCTGCCCAAAATACTACATCTTCAATTACCGTTCCATATCTCCATTTTGACGGTGTTGGGAGCAAGCCGTCCGGTGATGCGTCAACTTGCGATTCGGGGTGGTTTCGAGCCACACCGGAGTGCTTGCGCACTTCCGCTAGCGATACACCGGAGTGCTTGCGCACTTCCGCTAGCGCCACACCGGAGTGCTTGCGCACTTCCGCTAACGCTCGTTCCGTACCATTGGGCATGAGAAGACCGCCTGGATACTAGGTATAGTGGGAGTGGGGCAGAAGTATTCATTGTTGTTTGATAAAATGATGGCCATGAACATTACACCACTAGTTCGATGGTTTTGCTGTGGATCTATCATTGCCTCGCTTTACGCACTCGGTACCGCCCAAGCACAAACTGCGAGTACTACACCCTTAAAATGGACCCAAGCCCCCTCGCACCCTGACGCAGTGGGACTTGCTAGCCCTTTTGCCGGAAGTGTCGGTAGGAAATTGATCGTTGCTGGCGGCGCAAACTTTCCCGATAAAAAACCCTGGGAAGGGGGGACCAAGGTTTGGCATGACAACATCGCAGTGCTGGACCTAACCGAACGGGATTCATCCAAATCGAACTCGGATCGAACCGGCTCGATCTACGTACCACATTGGACTCTCGTCGCAGCTTTGCCAAAACCGCTCGCTTATGGAGTGAGCGCAAGCTTCGCAGACGGCTTGATCTGTGTAGGTGGTAGCGATGCGAAGAGGCATTATGCAGAGTGTTTCTTTCTTACAGAGATCGACTCGCAATGGGTTTGTCTTCCGCTACCTCCTCTTCCCGTCCCGCTCGCGAGTGCGTGCGGAACCATAGTAGAAGACTCAATGGTTGTGTTCGGAGGACTAGAAAATCCCGATGCGGCAAAGTGCTTGAGCGTCGCATGGAAACTAAAGCTTGATGAAACGAAGTTCGACGAATTAAAGCGTTCTCCAGAGCTTGCGAAGCACATTTCCAGCGGTTGGCGCTGGGAACCGTTACCTCTTCTTTCGAGCGCTGGAAGGATGTTATCGACAGCCGCTTGTTTGGAAGGTCGGTTCTGGGTCCTAGGAGGAGTCGAATTGGTGGCTGGTGATGACGGCAAACCGAAACGGAAGTATTTGAGTGAGTGTTGGAGTTTAAGTATCGTCGAACCATCGCCAGGAAAGGAGCAAGAGGACTGGGTCAGGGAATTGGATTTGCCAGTAGAGCTCGCCGCTAGTCCGTCTCCCGCGTTCGCAACGGAAAGTGGTTTATGGATACTTGGAGGAGATGATGGGTCACAAGTCGGACGCGAGCCGAGTGAGCATCGAGGGTTTACGCACCGAGCATTTCAGTTACCTCGTGGCGATCAATGGACGGTCGGGAGCGATCGAGGTTGGCAAGTTCATGAGCGCGCGGTAGTCGCACCTCGGGTGACCGTTCCGACGGTTTTGATAGGCAACGAATATTGGATCTTCAGTGGTGAGCAGCGGCCAGGAGTTCGATCGCCGGAAGTTTGGCGCGTGACTGTAGAAGGTGATTGATTTCGAGTAGAGCGGCTAGCAGGCGAGGATGTGGGTTGCGGCGAAGAATGGGGCTTCTTGACCCGTCGGTGTAACAGCAAGAATCACCGTAGCCCGGGACGGCAGTCCCAGGCTACGGTTGTGCATTTTGAGAGGTACCGCGCATTGCGATTAGCGACCGGTTGGGTCGGCTATGCCGACCGAATTGCCCTTCGCTTCCGAAGGATTCGACCCGGAATTACCGTTGGACTGCGGATTGTTTTGCAATGCAGAACTCAAGTCAATTTCACGGCCGATTTGACTGTGCTCGATAGATCGTTGCAAATACTGGACGGTCTCATCGATCGAATCGGCTTGAAGCAACATCAAGTCTCCAGGCTTGATCAAGTTCAATGAGTGTTCTACCGCTTTTTCCCAACCGATGAACTCGTAAACCTCTTTCACCCGTTTGCCAGAATCCATCCCTCGCTTGAAGATGGCGGATATCTCGCCGGGCTTGCGGCCTCGCAAGTATTGATCTTCGTAAAGGATTATTCGATCGAAATGATCGGCGAGGATTTCTCCTTGGCGAATCATATCGACGTCTCTGCGATCACCCGCCGCAGAGTACACAACGGTGCGATGTCCATGTGGGAATTGACCAAGCGCTTCGATGATTGCTAAAAGGCTTGAACTATTGTGTCCGTAGTCGGCAACTACAGTTGCACCGTGGAATTCGAGCAAGTTGAATCGGCCTGGAACTTTGTCCATGTGCGCGGAGAACGATTCGAGGCCGCAGGTGATTTGTGATGGGTTCAGGCCCAATCCCCAACAAGCAGCAACGGATGCGAGGACGTTTTCGACTTGGAACAGAATCTTTCCTTGGTGAGTCAACGGGATTTTCTCTAAGGTCGTCAGTCCGGTCTCTTCGGTCCCTTCGGCCATAACCACGATCCCGTTACGGACAAAGACGACGCGCTGACCTTGATGGCGATGGTTGGTCAGAACTGGATCGTTCTCGTCGATCGCAAAGAAGATAACGCGACCTTTGCACTTCTCGGCCATCTCAGCCGTCAGTGGGTCGTTTGCTTTGAGCACTCCATAACCGGTCTTCGAAACGGCCTCAATAACGCAGCGTTTGACTTTCGCAAGCTGTTCAATGGTCTCGATATCTGCGAGTCCCAAGTGATCCCCTTCGCCGATGTTGGTGACGATACCGACATCGCAGAAGTCGAATCCAAGACCTTCTCGGAGGATTCCACCTCGCGCGGTTTCCAACACTGCGGCTTCGACAAACGGATTCATCAACACCGATCGGGCGCTTTGGGGGCCGCTGCAATCTCCGGCGTCGATCCGGCGTCCGGCGACATAGATGCCGTCGGTGCAAGTCATCCCGACTTTCTTATTGGTGCTCGCAATGATGTGGGAGATCAATCGCGTTGTGGTCGTCTTGCCGTTCACTCCGGTGACGCTGACGATTGGGATGCGTCCGTTGTTCTGTCCAGGGAACATCATTTCAATGATCGATTCACCGACAGGTCGAGGCTGACCTGAGGATGGCTCGATGTGCATTCTCAATCCCGGTCCTGCGTTGACTTCGACAATCACTCCGCGTTGGCCTTGGAGTGGTTGCGAGATGTCTTGGGCGACGATATCGACTCCTGCGATGTCGAGGCCGATGACGCGAGCGGCTTCGATTGCGTGCCGTGCAACATCAGGGTGAACCATGTCGGTAACGTCGCTTGCTGTTCCTCCAGTGCTCAAGTTTGCATTTCGGCGGATCAGCACTTTCTTGCTCAATGGCGGAATAGTATCGGGAGTCATCCCTTGTTCGAGCAGTACGCCGAGAGCTACAGCATCGATCTTGATCTTGCTCAACGAAGTCGAATGACCATCGCTACGGCGGGGATCTTCGTTGACGCGATCGATCAAAGTCTGCACGGTCGATTGGCCATCGCCGATCACG
>CAIJIZ010000379.1 GCA_903820735.1 uncultured Pirellula sp. | reverse complement strand
GCGAAATTGAGTTTGCCATCGGGAAAGAAACGGTGTTCCCAAAGGTTGTTCGCATGGTTCGAATCGCGGGGGCCTAGCTCACCGATCAAGCCAAAATGTTCCCAGACGTTTCGCCAGAAGAGCCCCGAGTGCTCGATGCTTTCGCGATGCAAGGATTTGGCTAAGTGTGTAGCATCGAATTGATTTGCATCGAGGTTGCCCTCGCTGGCTAAGTCTTGTACGAAGTTCTGCGCTAAGTCGTGTGCGAGGTCTTGTGCTAGGTCTTGCGAGAGGTCGTGCGTTGAACGATTCGGTTGTTTATGAGCATTGGCGAGCAGCTCCGGGTATCTCTTCGAGATGAACTCGAAAAGATTTGAGCCCCGTATTTGCTCGTTGGTCGGTTGCCAGATCGGCGAGTCAGTACTTTTCATCGTTAGACACGAAGACTCGCTTACGAATTGGCTGCGTCGATGGTGTCGATCAAACGGCTTGCGTTCCCTTGGGGATCGATTTGCCAAGGGATCCACACGAGCGATAGTTGTTTGACTTTCGTATCGGCTTTACGCAGGGGGATCTCGGTCGCTTCGAGGACCAAGTTCTCGACGGAGAAGTCCGTTTTGATCCGTTCGACGTCCGCGATACATTCACGTTCCATCTCATCTTTTTGCAGGATGAGTTCTTCTAGAGTTTCTTGGGCACGTGTGATGTCGCTTTGTTTATTCGACGCGGCGGTTAGATCTCGAACGGCGGAGGTTGTTCGGGAGCTTCCTCGCGAACTTCCCTTATTGCCCAGCAGGGCACCGAGGATCGAAGTACCGATATTGACCAGACCATCCATCCGCTTCGACTTGGCTTCTTCTACCAATTTGTCGACCCGTTGTTGTGCGATCATAACCTTGGAGTGCAGCGTTCGGAGTTTGTCGGCGTATTTATCGCGGATCTTGTCCATTTCCTTGTCGCGCGCCTCGCGTGCAGCTTGGGCGAACTCCATTCTCGCATCGATTTCGCTCAGCCCCGGCGCAGTGGTTTGTTTCAAAGCTTTGCAGCTGTAGACAACACATTTTTCGTGTCGGAAGAGGTATTCGGCAAGTTCCTTTTCCCAAGCTTTGTAATTCTTGATTTGGAGGACTTCGGTGGGTGGTTCGCAGAATCGAAACCCGGATTCAGGTTCATCGAATTGGTAGGATTCGGGTTCTAGTCGCGACGAGGATTCCCACAAATGTTCGGGTACATTCTCGCCTAGTTCGGCGAGAATTTGCATATCGGACCAAGCGTCTACGTTGCTTGCGGCACGGACGAAGTGGACGCTGGCACTAGCCAGGAGGCCGGGACGGTACTCCAGTTTATTGCTGGCTCGGAAGGCTTTGTTGGGGACAAAGTATCGCACATCGATTCCAGGCGGAAGAATTGGAGGTGCGGAGGCGGATTTGTTGCTTGAGTTGTTGCTTGAGTTGTTGCTTGAGTTGTTGCTTGAGTTGTTGGTTTGTCCTGATGAGCTTTGCGTCGGGAACGATTGGTCTCCGAAGATATCTGGGATGCTTGAGTTACCCGGAGTTGCGTTCGATCCCGCGGAAGGCGTTGTGCCAGAGTTTGCTGCGCCGGGAGAGGCGGCGGCGTCCGAGGGTTGGGTTGCTGAAGGTTTCGCGAATTGCTTTTTCTTTTCAAGCATCAGACCGGAGACCTCTGGTTTGGAGAGAGGACCGCGGAGGAACGAGAATGCCCAACGGGTTTGAAAAATGGTTGGTGCGTTATCGTTGACGTTGTTGAGAAGGAAGACGCGTTTGCCCAAGGCAGAGAGGTTTTTGTCCATCGAATTGCGGTCGAAGGAGGAGCCTTGTTGTAACGAGGCACCTTCGAGACCATCGAGGACACGGTCCTTATCGCGTTGGGTTTGCAATCGACCCAGGAACCAGGTTCCCATGTTCGAGAGCCCTTTGTAGTCGAGGTCGACGGGGTTTTGGGTTGCGAGCATGATACCCAAGCCGAAAGCGCGGGCTTGTTTCAGCAGCGTCATCATCGGTGCTTTGCTCGGTGGTTTCGCGGATGGAGGGAAGTAGCCGTAGACTTCGTCCATGTAGAAGATCGCACGCAGGGCACCGGTCCCGTTTTGGGCGCGCATCCAGGAGAGGAGTTCGTTGAGCAAGATGGTGACGAAGAACATTCGTTCTGAGTCGTTTAAGTGAGAGATCGAGATGATCGAGATCTTGGCTGCTCCGCTTGGGGTATAGAGCAGCGAGTCGATGTCCAGCGATTGTCCTTGCATCCAACCAGCGAAGGAGGGGGAGGCCATGAGATTGTTCAACGACATCGCAAGTTTTGCGCGATCGTTTGCTGGATAGAAAGAATCGATATCGATGACCCCAACTTTTTTGATCGGTGGGTTTTGGATAGCGCGGATCATGTTTTCCATCGAGAGATCATTCCCTTTGGTCCAAGCGTCCAAGAGGATGGTCGAGAGGAGGATATGTTCACGGCTGGTCAGGGGATCAGCAGAGATGTTCAGCAATGCGAGTAAGCCAGATACGGCGCTAGATATTTGATCGCGAAGGGCTTCTTCATCCTCGCGGACTTCCTTTGATGGTGCGTCGAGTGAGTTCAAGACCGTAAGAGGAACCCCAACGTTGCTTCCTGGTGTGTAGATTACTTTTTCGATCTTGCGAAGTGTCTCGATGTACTCGAGGTTCATCTCCCAATCCTTCAGTCCGTTCGACCAAGCCGAGGCGGTCGATTCGGCGGTGCGGTTAAGGATTTCATCATCGCTCAGTTCGGCGTCTTCTTCGGTGCGTTTCGCGAGGACTTCGGATTTATCGAGCCAAGGTCGAAAATCTTCGCCGCGCAGTTGTGGAAACTGAAGCAAAAGGTTTCCCAAGTCCCCTTTGGGGTCGACGCATATGATGGGAATACCGTCGAGTGCGGCTTCTTCGAGCAAGCTGACGCATAGACCTGTTTTACCGCTTCCGGTCATCCCAACGCACAGGGCGTGGGTAGTTAAGTGTTTTGACTCGTAGTGGACTTGCGACTCAGTGCGTTTCTTTTCAGCTAGATCGTAACGGCGACCGAGATAGAAACTTCCAGGGAGATTCATCACGACGGACATACGGGTCGGTTCCTACAAGCACTGTTTTACAGAATAAGCAACTGGAATAAGTCTACCGATTCTTGAGATTCTCGTCGACTCGGTCCCGCCACCAATCGTACATGTCGAAGAGGGATTCTCGAAGATTTTCGCCGTGCTTATTTCGCGAGCGAATCCACTCTTGAGATTGCATCATTTCTTCGAGAATTGGACCGATCGAATCGTCTTTACTTGGTTCGTTTTGCGTGAGCAGTTGGCTTACGACGTAGTGTTCGATTTGGGGGTTCATCTGCGTTTTCCAAAGTTCGCAGAACCTATACGGTAGGGAGTGCGAGGTCACAAGGAAGGTTCGCCGGAGAAGGGTTGCGAGACGACGAGTAAGGGGGATGCCCCATTTGGGAAGTTGTTCGTAGCCGTCGACTAGGGATACCGAGTGGTTCGCTAGGAGTTGCAGGGTTTGCGATAGGCAACGGCTCGGTGATAACGCAGAGTTCAAGAAAAGGGACTTGCTTGATAAGTTTGCATGTCGCTTAAGAATTTCCGATTGGATTTCGGAGAGCAAGGTTGATTTTCCGGTGCCGTGCGGACCGACGATGGCAAAGCATTTTCGGGTGGTTAGACGTTGCGATTGTCTTGATGTTTGTGCGTGGGAGAGGTCCTTAGGGGGTAATTGCTGCTTGGAAGCAATCAGTTGATCGACGAGTGATTGGGTATTGGTTGAGGAGCCGAAATGAAACGCGATGGCACCGGGTTGAAAGAATCGGGTGGCGAAGGGATTGCGTGCGGGGTGGGCCGAAGCGTTGTTACACGGGGCGTTGCGTGGATCCATGATTTAGGGGTGTTGCAGGAAGAGTGGCTGCGAGGTGTTTGTTTCGCGGTGCTTGCTTCGCCGTGTTTGCTTCGCGGTGTTTGCTTCGCCGTGCTTGCTTTGCGGGGCTTATATCCTGGTGCTTACTTTAAAGTGACTACTTCAAAGTTCCAGCTTCGAAATTTCGTGGAGGCTTCAGACTTTGCGCGCTTAAAACTTTGCGGTCATCAATCTTTGCGGGTGGCAATCTTTGCGTGTATTACACTTTGCGTGTAACGGTACCGAGGTAGAAGGGTTGTTGGGCCATCAATTCGGTGCCGTCGCTTAGGAAGAAGCGGACGCGAACGCACCAGGAGATGGTTACAAGTTTTCCTTCGTAGGAGAGGGGTGAGAGTGGTAGAGGGCAGGCGACACGTTGTGCGATGCTCCAATCGATGGAGGCGAGTGAGTTCCCGGATAGTCTTTGGAAGTAATGCACGCCGAGGTCTTCGGTCCCTTTGCCTTCGGTCACCCAGCAGACGGAGCTTTCGACCGCGACGATAGAAGCGTCATCGACATTGGTGACGCGGTATTCGAATTCGAGCGAATCGCCCGGCATGTAGGTAGGTTGTAGTCCGAGAAGCCGAATCATGACGCAGCCGATGTGCGATTGGGTTGTGGTTGGGGATGAACCACGACGGGGAAATTTCGGGAGTACGAGGGCCATCGGTTTGCCTCTCCATCGACAATGATTTTCCAATGGATCGCATTATGCATACTTTGGAACGAATGCATCGCTTCGGTGGGGACAGAGAACTGACATTCGAGTCGCAGCGGATATCCCCAGTCGATACGATCCCGACCATGTGTCGCGATTTCTTGACTGTAGACGATCTGTCGCTCGGTTCGCACGTCGGTGCCGAAATGATACGTGCTCTCTTCTTCGCAAACCAGTCGTACTGAGATTTTCTTGATAACAAGTCGTCCGTACTGGACGACTTCTAGGCGGTAGGAACGACCAGGGAAGAGAGGAAGGTCTTCGATTTCGACGGTGGTCGATCCGATGCCGATTGTGCGGACGAAGGAACGGAAAAATAGTCTGGCGGATTGAACGCCGATGTAGATGCCGGGTATGAGCAGGAGCAGTAGTTGCCAAGGGGTACGGGAGGCAAACAAGCTTCCTGCTGCGTAGACGATGAAGACGGCGATCATGGCGTTCCATGCCATGGCGAAGATACCTGTAGCGACCAAGCCGGAGTTTTCTCGCAGGTGACTTGGGAGTCGGAACGCGAGTCGAGCCCCTGGGCTATCGGTAAAGAGCCTTAGGTCTGGGATATTTGGAGGGGGAATTTTTTGGGATTGTTTTCGGGCGGGTTCAGCGACGAGTCGTCTCTGCGCGATGACTTCCCGGTGTTCATCGCTGGTGACGACTTTTAGCACGCGGTACCAGAAGCCGACGACGCCGAGGATTGCGAAGGAGAGGCTGACACCTAGAAACAGCCAAAAGCCGTGGAAGACTTTGATGACTTGAGTGCTTGGTGACATCACTTGCCAAGTGATAAGCACCGAGGAGAGGAAGACACCGAGGAGAAAGACAGCCGCGAAGAAAAGGGCTTCTCCGAGCGAGCCGATAAACCACCAGCCCGACATGCGTCCCCCCCGTTTTTTACCCCAAAGCCGCAGTCTTGCTCTCCATTTACTTTTCATCAGCTTTGGGATTTCGTTCGAACACGGTGGGGTAATTCAGCGATGCTGTGGTGAGCAGCACCGCTTATGCGTCGGATCAACAAGCTTATTATTCACCAAGCCGCTTATTCTGCGAGCAGTTTGGCGATCGTTTCTTCGATTTCGCGAGCGTTGTCGGCACCGGAACCGATTTTGACCAAGCGAACCAAGCCTTGTTTATCGATCAGAACGGCGTGAGGGATGCCGGTGACGAAGTAACGGGCTTGCATGTCGCTTTTCTCAGGGGTTAGCATCGTACGGTGAGTGAGCGAATGTTTGCCGATGAACTTCTCAAGCATTTTCATTTCGTCTTCGAGGGAGACAGGTTGTTCGCTTCGAGCGATCGCTGATTTTTCGTCATCCCAAGCGTAGTTGTATTGGCGAGTGACACCGAGGATAGTCAAGCCTTTAGGGCCGTATTCTTCGTCGAGGTGTTTGAGGTGAGGGAAGGTAGCGATACATGGTCCGCACCAAACTGCCCAGAAGTCGATTAAAACGACTTTGCCTTTCAGGTCGGCGAGAGTGCTGAAAGGTTCGCCGTTGACCCATTCCATAGGGTCGATTTCGGGAGCAGGTTTACCGATCATCGCGACCAGAGCGCGGCTGCTTTCGATGGTCCGTTCCATCGCTTTGGAATTCTTGAGGAAGTTATCGATCGATTGGGTAACCAAGCGATCATCGGAGTCGATGCCTTCGAGAATTTTCTTTGCGTTGTCGAGCGCTTTCGCGGCGGTGTCGGGAGCAGATCGGGAATTGCGTCCAACGAAGGAAGTAACCATGCTCACGTAGTTGCTAACCAGAGGACCGGTGGGCTTATCTTTGAGAATCGACTCAGCCAAAGCGGAGGCCTTTTCAAAGATTCGTCCAGCTTGATCCATATCGACCACTTGGGATTGCATGTTCCAGAGTTGGAGCATGAGCATTTGGTTCGTGTTATTGGAGCTGTCTTTGTTGAACAGTTCTTCGCACTTGGAGATGTAGTCCATCAATTCGGACTTGAGCGCGTCGACTTCCGTGGGGCTGGCTAGCTGCGACTTGAGTCGCAGCATATCGGCGAGGGTACGGTGGTCCGGGGATAGTTCGTCGGGCTTGAGTTTGCTGCGTGCGATATCAACGCCACGGGAAATCCAGGCGGCTACTTTTTCTGGGGCGATGGGTCGGGCCATCATTGCGGCCAATTGCAAAGAGGAAAGAGCTTGAGCGTCACTTCCTTTTTCGGCGGCTTCGAAAGCAGCGTTCACAGCGATTTCAAATTGCTCCATCGCTTCATCACGACGGTTCTCGCGAATTAGGAGCGAAGCGACTTGCATACGTCCGTTGAGGCGGGCTGCGAGCGAAACATCGGAGTTTTCCTCGATCAGTTTCTTCGCGGCGTCGACATCTTTGGCGACGATTGCTTTTTGGAGTTCCGCAGAGAACTTTGCGGCCGGGTTTTCTTGTCCGTAAGCGGACGGGATTGCGACAGAGGTGGCAGCTGCACCTAATAGCAATGAGCCGGTGAATAGAGTACGAACAAACCAAGAACGATTGATAGAACGGAATCTTGTTGGCATGGGTTCAGCTCGCCATTTTGCAAAAGAAAATAAGAAGTTTCTGTATGGAACGTATGGGAGGAATGTGGAGGCCTAAAGGGTTCCCTGGAGAGTTTGGAACGCAGGTAGCTTGGTTTTATCATACTCTGGAAGCAGACGTAATGATACAGATTGAAAGGCATCTGCGAAGAAGTCGCAGATGCCTAAATCAGAGGCTTGTCGGAGTAGAAGTCAGCGAATTGCTCCGCCTAAGCGAATTGCTCTGCCTACTCGTCTTCATCATCCTCGTCGGCATCGTCCGACTCGGAGGAGAGATCCGGAGGAATATTTCCATCATCGGGGATCAACCGGACGACTTCGCGAGGAGGATCACAAAGGCTATCGAGTTCGATAGAGATCTTCCAAGTCACACCGTTTTCGTCTTCGACCGATTCGCTGTCTTCGAACTCAGGGTCCTCGAGAAGATACATCGTGACGAGTCGCAGCAGTTGGTCGACATCATTCATGTCGTAGGCGTCACCCAAGAAACAGGCTTCGACGTCCATGGTTTCCAGCTGGCTGTTTCCGACGGTATCCATCAGAACCCAATCGTCATCGATTCGGTACAAACGAACGTTCGACCAAAGGTCCAGAGGTGGGATTTCGTTTTCCTGGCAGATCTTGTCGGTTTCCAGGAAGAGTTCTTTGTCCCTGAGCACTTCGCCTTGAGGATTGAAGTAGCAGATGACTTGGGGCAGTTCCAGCAGCTCAGCAATCACCTTGTGGAGTTCTTCCAGTTCGGCTGCTGGGTCGAAGTCGCTAGGGATCCAGTTGTCTTCGTTAGGTTCGGTTTGGCTATCGAGTAGGAAGGTTGTTCGCAAGCGCAAGAAGGCGGTTGCTTCTTCGACTGCTTCCTTGCCCTCGGGCCATCGCCAGCATTGCTCTTTAGCGCGCTCGAGCGATTCTGGGAGCAAGTAAGCGCCGAAGTGTCCGGCGAGCCAAGCTTGGTGCAGTGGCGATTCGGGATTGTCGTAGTCAAGGTCATCGGGCCAAGGTCGATTGACCACATCGACGACGTATTTCCCACCATCTTCCTCGCGATAGTCCATTACGACGGATGGACCACAGATTTCCCAGGAGTCCACACCATCTTCCATGCGTGCGGTCACTGGGTGTTTCTTGAGCACCGCTTGTATTTCATCCAATGTCGGGGCTGACTTGAGCAATAACACCAACGTTTGCACAAACATCCTCGGTTCCATCGTCGATTTCCTCTCCCGCTCGGTGAATTTTTGGGTGAATAGTTGTTCGTCTAAGGATGGAACCCCCCGACGAGCTTTCAAGCGGTTGCCACGACGAGAATATTACCAGGATTCCGTCTCTCGCGAATCGATTTCGGGGTGATCCGTCTTGATTCCATCCGAGTTTTTTGGGAAACGACATGGTGAGCCTCGATCACCAGCGAAACTTATGGGCTGCTCGCAAGCGAAGATTGCCGGTGTGGCTGGTGTGGCCGGTGTGGCTGGTGGGAGTTCCGGTGCTGAATTGGTGATCAAATGGTGTTGAGCCAGTGATGAGCCGGTGATGTGCTGATTGACGAAATCGGGGATCGACCGATAGGGTTAGGAGATTTGGATGACCAAGAATTGGGATCATGGGTGGTGCATTGAGTGAATCGCTTGAACAGGGGATGAGTGAAGCGGAGAGGATGCTTCAAGAAGCGGTCGCGGCGTTGGACGCATCGGAGATGGCGATGCATGAGGTCGGTTTGCGTCCGTTGGAGCTTCGCGATTGGAGTAGCGAGTTGCCAAACTTGCAGCGTCATTCATCGTCATTCCCTTCGGCAGCGTTGAGCGGTGTGCAGACAAGTGAGGAACTTGGTGCAGCGGAGCAAGAGTTGCGCATCGAGTTTGGGCGAGTTCAAGTCGATGGTGAGCAGCTGATAAAGTTGGGTGCTGGGGATGTGTTGAGCACAGACCGTGCGAGTGACGCTCCGGTGGATATATGGGTTGGAACACAGCGGATGGCACGAGGCGAAGTACTGGTGCTTGACGGCAAGTTGTGCGTCAAGGTGACGGAGTTGGATGTTGCGGCTATCGAAGCGTTGAAGCGAAGAGACGAGGAGACGCCAACATGATAGGGCTCGCTAACATGATAAGGCTGGCTGTGGATCCAGTTCGTTTGCTTGTTTCGTCAGCATTTTCGTGCTCTGGGGTAGTGCTCAGTAAGTTGTCATTTTCAAATGTGATATTGCTGGCAGTGGTGTTCTTGTGTTCAAGTGCAGTCAGGGCCCAAGCACAGGGGGCAGTGCAGGCACAGGGGGCAGTGCAACCGAGCGGTTTCAACGTAGGTAATCGGAGTGCTGTTGGCGTGGAGGACGGTAATACCGATCGCAGCAATACCGATCGCAGCAGAGTTCAGGGTGGTGTCGAGGCATCAGGGGTGAGGTTGGCGTCGAGTACACCGGTGGAGTTACGCAAGCCGAGTCGACCGATTGGGGAGTTGCAATCAGCGCAAAGTGGGGCTCGTGGATCCTCAGGCGGGTTGGTCAGCACTTTGTTTTCGCTTGGACTAGTGCTTGGGTTGTTTCTAGCTACGGCGGCAATAGCGCATCGGTATATGAAGCCACCTGTCAAGCAGGAGTTGCCATCGAGCGTCATGGAAGTGCTTGGGAGTATTACGTTGCCGACGCAGCCTCGGCAGCAAGCCATTTTGATGAGGCTTGGGCAACGCGTATTGTTGCTCAGCAGTCATGCCGGTCAGACTTGTACCTTGGCCGAGTTCACCGATCCTGATGAGGTGGCGTTGTTGCTTGCTCAATGCAAAAACCAGAGAGATAGTTAACGCAACTGGTCTGTGGGAATGCTTTAGTAAACCTAGTTTGGTATGAGCACGTTTGGATCGTGTAATCGTGCATCTTGGAACGATTTCTGGGCTTTGGCTTCGTCTCCTTTTTTCCGCCAAAATCTTCCTCGGAGAACGCACACTTTGCCCATGTCTGTTGCGACCCCTTCTATCTCGCTGAGTTTCGAGTCGGCGGTTTCGAGGTCGTTTGTTTCCAATGCCGCTTCGATGAGAATCACCGAGGCTTCGATAACTTGATCCGCGGAGAGACCAGGTTTGCTTAAAGCGGCAGTGGCTGCTTCCTTCGCACCAGAATAATCCTTGGATTTCATTTTCGAGAGTGCATCATCGAATTGTTGCGTTTGTGCTTGGATACTCGGAGCTGCGATTTGTCCGGAGCCACATCCTGATAACGACATGAGGGGCACAAAACAGAGTAGCAAACAGAAGTATTCAGTGATGCTTCGGCGAAAAAAACAAGCCATGCAATCCCTTTCAATCCTCAACGAAATGGGTGAGGATTGTCATTAAGAAGAATTTAGAAGTAGGTCGTGTTGCGAAAGATTTACAGGTCTGAATCCGTGACGATTTCACCCAGGTCACGGGTACCGACAGCGCGCCAAATATCAAGGCTGATGCTGTTGGAAATGAATCGCGTCGAACCATCGCCGAAGGAGGTATTCACGCCTGAGCCGTGCATTGCTCGGGCAGATACAATCGCATGTTCTCCTGGTGCGTCAGGGATTGCGCTCCAAGTTCCACAATCGAACCCAGCCCAATTCGGTGGTGCCACGTGGTTGTATTGGGTGCTTGAGTAGAACCCAAATGGCCAGCCGTTCGAGAAATCCGAGCCATCGAGCCATCGACCCGCAGAGTTGAAGTGGAAGGCGCTGGGGGCTTGACCGGTAGTCGCGGCAGCCAAGCAATCGTTGTAGAGGATATCAGGTGCAACCATGATATTTTGTCGGTTCGGCCAAGTGATCATATCGACGTTGGTTGGACGGATCGTCGAGAGGTCTTTTCCCGAGCCTTTGGTTCTTTCGGAAAAGAAACATGTGTTCGACAAACCATCGCGGTAAGCAGCGAGCCGCAAACCGCTACCAATGGTAAATGCGCCGTTTCCACCGGAGGATAGACCCAAAGAATTGGTCGCATTAATCACGTTGTTTTGGGAGGCGTTCAACGCACCGGCGTAGGGTGTACTTCCACCGAAGTTGTACCTGAAGTTATTCTCAGTAATCACACGACCGGTGTTTGCGTCCGAAGGGCACAAGAACAAAGCTTGAGCGTTGTTGTAAGCGGCGTAGTTTCGGTTGACCGGAGACCCGTTTTGGGTCATTCGGACGGCGGTGGGTGCTGACCAATCGATGAGGTTGTAAATGTTTTGGGCTTCCATGTATGGAAGGATCATCGAATGTACGGAGCGGAATCCTGTGAACGCATTATTCGACGTTGGGGAGACAGCGTTGTAGTTTGTGTAGCTAGCTTGTGCCACGCCGTTGACCGTATAGTCAGGAGAGAGTCTACCTGGTGGTACTCGTTTGAAAGCGGACTCGTAGTTGGCAGTCGCCAGCATCATCTGACGCATTTGGTTCGAGCACTGCATCCTGCGTGCTGCTTCGCGAGCGGCTTGGATGGCAGGAAGTAGCAAGCCGACCAGAATTCCGATGATGGCGATAACCACCAACAGTTCCACTAGGGTGAATCCTTTGGATTTCCGAACTATTCCGTGTTGCATGGCCGTGTGCCTGTCCCGATCGAAAAAAAGGAAAATGAAGTTCCGCTGCGCGGTTTCGCCGAGCGTGAGAAAAATTCTAGCCCGTCCGCAATCAGTTAACGTTATTTCAACGGCAACTAGGCTTTTGAAAAGGGGCGAAAATGGAAATTTTGCTCGATGGCGGTTTTGCAATGAAGTGCTGGCATCCCAGTCAGCCAGCTGAATCCGGCTCGGGAGACCTTGCGGGTAGCTTATTGGCGGAAAAACCCACCGTAACGGTTTTTTGAAAGAATTTTCCTTTTTTGGAGTATCTACCCCCCTGATTCCCCTCTAATCCTGTTGAAACCCTACGGAGTTGCTCCGAGAATAGATTTCATGGTTAGTTAGCTGTTACTAAGTTTGCTGAAGCAACTTTGGATCGACAGAGAATCGGCTCATAGAATCGGATGAGGATGGCCTATGCTAAAAAGACTTCGCCGACCCCCTGATGAAGGGCCTGAGGGAACTGCTCCCCGAGAGTTCGTTGCTGATTCCACGCGTGCTGACGTTCTCGACTTGAACGCTTTCGATGGGCGTGCCGAATCACAGAAAGCCGGCTCGCAGATAGCTGGCTCGCAGATAGCTGGCTCGCCGTACGGAACCGTTGGGGATCCAGGGGCGGATGGCGTTGATGGCGAGGACCGGTACTGCGAACATGGCGACAGCGAAGTTGGGGACAGCGAAGTTGAAGACAGCGACGAAGATGGGGATTCACCCGTTTCGTGGTTCGATCGCGATTCCTTAGCGTTTCTTGCAAGCGTCGGCGTGCACGTTTTGGTCGTCGTAGCTTTGGCGTCGATAACGATTGCCACTCAGCCTCAATTACTCTCGGTTTTGATCAATTCAGAGCCTATTACAGAAGAGATCCCTGCGTTAGATATCGTTACGGATATCGCTTATTCGGACACTCCAAGCGATGAATTTGGAGCTGATTCAATTGGCTCGGTGGATATGGCTTTGTCGAGCGCTCCTCTGATAGCCGATGTTTCGGCGGTCGAGGCTGCGGATTTGGATATCGAGATTCCGAATGGTGACGTCAATGTGCAGTTCACGGTCGAGAAGGCGGTGGGGTTAACGGAAAGTCCCAAGACCGTTCGCGGGATGACCGGGGTCGGGACGACCGGTACCGATGGTGCGGTGGATCGGGTGACGTATGAGATCCTGCAGTCGCTTGAAACCAAGCCAACGTTGGTTGTTTGGGTTTTCGATAGCAGTATTTCGATGGTCAAGCGGCGGCAGGAGATCCGAGATCGTTTTGACCGCATCTATCAGCAGCTTGGTATCGTGCAAAAAGAGAAAGAGAAGCGCGAGGGGACTGCAGAAGTTCCGCCGTTGTTGACTTCGATTATGGAGTTCGGTAGCGAGGTGAAGTTGCTTACCAAGCAGCCCACCGATGAGCTTGAGGTAATTCGCGAAGCGATTGAAGGGATTGGTAGTGAAGGTGGAGATGAGATGGTCTTTCATGCGATCAAGGCTGCCGTGGATCGCCACAAGACCTATCGCGTCGAAAAAGCCAATTCACCGGCTCGCAATGTCATGCTCATCGTCGTAACGGACGAACGAGGGGATGACTTGCAAATGGCCGAAGAGACCATCAAGTTGTGCCGTTTTCAAACGATTCCTTGTTATGTGTTAGGAGTGCCTGCTCCATTCGGTCGCGAGAAGAGCTACATCAAGTTCGTTGAATTCGATCCGGCATATGCCCAAGTCGAAGACTGGGCTGAGGTCGATCAAGGTCCTGAGACCATGTATCCCGAGCGAGTAAAGGTTGGATATCAAGACAACTACATGGACGAGCCGGTGCTTGATTCAGGCTTTGGTCCTTATGCGCTATCGAAGCTCTGTTACGAGACAGGTGGGATTTATTTTTCGATCCATCCGAATCGCAAGCTAGGGGCGAAGATCGAGCGGCGTGAAACCGAAGCATTTGCGTCGCAGATGGCTTATTTCTTTGATCCAGACGTGATGGATCGGTATCGGCCGGATTACTTGTCCGAAGCCGAGTACATGTCGCGGGTGAAGAAATCTCCGTTGCGATACGCGTTGCTAAATGCCGCGCAGTTGACGCGAGTCGGTACGTTATCGAAGCCTAAGATGTTGTTTATCAAGCGCGATGAAGCGACCTTCACACGCGAATTGACCGACGCACAGCTTGAATCAGCTCGCCTCTACCCGGAGCTTGCCGAGATGTGTTCGATTCTTGCCGATGGAGAGAAATTTCGCAGTCGCGAGACCTCCCCAAGGTGGCTTGCGAGTTTCGAATTATCCTACGGAACTGCGTTAGCGGCTAAGATTCGAGCGGAGTCTTACAACGCCATGTTGGCCAAGGCCAAGCGTGGGATGAACTTTGAGAAACCCGAGAATAACACTTGGAATTTGCGACCGAGTGACAAGGTCAATGTAGACAGCAAGTTGGAGAAGGAAGCGAAGTTAGCCAAGGATTTGTTGCAGAGTGTCGTTGAGAAGCACGCAGGGACACCTTGGGGGATACTCGCTGGTCGCGAGTTAGATCACCCGATTGGTTGGGAGTGGGTCGAGTCCTTTACCGATTTGAATCCGCCACCGAGAAACAACAATAATCCTCCACCGCCTCCACCACCTCCACCGATGCCTGAGGATGATAAGGCAAGGATGTTAAAACCACCGCCACCGAAGCGACCGTTGAAGAAGGTTTAGCCCCAATAGGTTGGTCTAACGTATGGACAAGATCCGTCAGCAGGTTGCCATCGCATCGAGAAGGTTGTTTCTCCAGTCTTGGCTTGCGTGGTTAAACTGGACGGTATTGTTTTCCTTTGCCGTCGCTTTCGTTTTGTTGTTATTGCCCAAGCTCGTTGTGATCAATAATTTGCCCAGTGGTTGGGAATCGATTTGTTGGATTGGGGCTGGGGTTATCTCTGTTTTGGCTGCAACTTTAGCGGCTTGGTCAAAGCGTCCGAGTGCGTTGCATGCGGCGGTTGAGATCGATCGCAGGTACCGATTGAATGAGCGATGTTCAAGTGTGTTTTCGATTGGGGAAGAAGATCGAGAATCGCCGGTTGGCCAAGCGCTGCTCGATGATGCGCAGCGGCAGTTAGAGCGGATAGATTTGCGAGATCATTTTCCGGTCAAGCCAGCTCCGCAATGGGCTTGGGTCGTTCTACCCGTGGCAGCTTGTTTCGCTTTGTCGTGGGTGCCGGAAGTCAGTTCCGAAGCGAAGGGTGCGTTGGCACAAAGGCGCAAGAGTGATCCTTTGGTGACCGTCAAGAACGCCACGGAGCCGATACTCAAGACTTTACAAAAGAAAATAGAGCAAGCGGCAGAGGAGGGAGATCAGGCGGCGGCAGATGAGTTCAAGCGATTGCAGCAGCAGGTTCAGCAGTTGCGGAACGATCCGAATCCGGATCCCAAGAAGGTCATCGCAGACTTGAACGAAGTCAAAAAAGAGCTGCAGCAGAAGAAAGCATCGATTGGGGATTCCCAGGAGTTCAAAGAGTCGCTCGATAGTTTGAAGGATCTCGATAAGGGGCCTGCCGAGAGCATGGCTAAGGCCATGCAAGATGGGGACTTCGAGCAAGCCAAGCAGGAGTTAGCTCAGTTGGCTGCGAAGATGTCCGAAGGGAAGTTAGATGCTCAGCAGACCAAGCAGTTGGAAAACCAGCTAGAGCAGTTGCGCGAAGCGATGCGAGAGGCGAGAGAGAAGCGGGAAGAGTTGCTCGGAGATGCGAAGCGAGAGCTTGATGATGCTCAGCGTGAGGGGAACACCCAGAAGATCGCCAATTTGAGGAAGAAGATCGAGAAGCTCGAGTCGTCTGATCGGACATCGCAAGCTATGCAGAAGCTTGAGCAGCAATTGAGTGATTTAGACCAAGCGCTCGAATCCGGAGACTCGCAGAAAGCGAGCGAGGCCATGGAGTCGATGCAAGGCGAATTTGAGAAGCTAGCGAAAGATCAATCCGCGGCTGATGAGTTAGAGGAGATGATTCGAGAGATAGAGGGAGCCAAGGATTCCTCGAAGTGTCCCGAGTGCGATGGGGAGGGATGTGAACAGTGTCAAGGAGGCAAGGAAGGTAGCAAGTCCAAGAGTGGTGATGGAAAGAAGGGGAGCAAGGACTCGAAGGGGAAAGATGGAAAGAATGGAAAGGGAGGCGAGGACGGTAAAGGTGACGGTGAAGGAGAAGGAGATAGTGAAGGTGAAGGAGAAGGCAAGGGGAAAGGGAAGAAGTCCAAGGGTAAAGGCAAGGGCAAGGGGCAAGGAGGGGAAGGAGACGGGGACGGTGAAGGAGAGGGAGATGGGAATGGCGAGGGGCGAGGCATGGGGGATAGGGCGGAGAAGGAGACAGGGGTGAAGGAGTACGATGCGCAGGTGCGAGAGCAGATGCGTAAGGGGGAGACGGTCTCTGGTGGTGAGAGCAAGGGGCGTAATCGCAAGGGAATTTCGCGGGAGGAGTTGCAAGAGGCGGTTCGATCATCGAAGCCTGACGCTCCCGATGCGATCGAGAATCTCGATTTACCGAAGGCCGCCCGGGAGCAGCTTCGCGAGTATTTTGATTCGCTTCGGGACGGCAAATCGGCTGGCGGAGCGAAGTAGTTCGCCGGCGGGGGGCGGAGGGCCTCCGATTGTGAAAATCCGCAGAATTGGTATACTTTACGTTTTGGTTTCCGGGTGTCGTAGCACGAGTTGTTGCGACCTTGGATAGACCGCGAATAGTAACTTTGGATCAGAAACGAAGAACCCCGTGTCGACCGTTCCTCCTGATGATTTTGACCCCAATGATCCATCGAGTTTGCCTACATCCGACGAAGGTGGGTCTGGCGAGAGGGTAATCGAAGAGCCCATTCAAGATGAGCTGCGCGATAGTTATTTGACGTATGCGATGAGTGTGATTGTCAGTCGTGCGTTGCCCGACGTTCGCGATGGGCTTAAGCCTAGTCAGCGTCGGATTCTAGTCGCGATGAACGACTTGAATCTCACCCCGGGAGCGGCGCGGGTCAAGTGTGCCAAGATCGCCGGAGATACATCTGGGAACTATCACCCGCACGGTGAAGCCATCATCTATCCGACGTTGGTGCGGATGGCCCAAGAGTGGAACATGCGGCACGTCTTGATCGACAAGCAAGGGAATTTTGGGTCGATTGCCGGATTACCTGCGGCAGCGATGCGGTATACCGAAGCACGGTTGGCGGGTCCTGCGGCGATGATGCTTGAGGATTTGAAGCTTGATACGGTCGATTTTATCCCGACGTATGACGACCGGCGGAATGAGCCGGTGGTCTTGCCATCGAAGTTCCCGAATCTCTTGGTCAATGGAGCTCAGGGGATTGCGGTTGGGATGGCCACGAGTATTCCCCCCCACAACTTGCGGGAAGTGTGCAATGCGTTGGTCAAGGTGATCGATGATCCGGAGGTATCGATACCCGAGTTGTGTGATATAGTTCCGGGTCCGGATTTCCCGACGGGCGGGATTATTTGCGGGCGGTACAACATACGCAAAGCGTACATGACCGGTCGATCGACGATTGTGGTTCGCGCGCACGTGGACATTGTCGAAGAGGGACGCAAGTCGCGGTTGATCGTGCGCGACATTCCATTCCAGCAAGCGCGGGATCGGGTGGTCGAGAAGATTGCCGAGTTGGTGCGAACCGACAAGATCCGCGGAATTTCGGGGATTCGCGACGAGAGCGACTTGAAGGAACCGGTTCGCTTGGTGATTGAGATCAAGCAGAACTCGGATCCGAACGTGGTGCTCAACCAATTGTTCCAGTTCTCGCCGTTGCAAGAGACTTTTTCGATCATTCTTTTGGCACTGGTCGATGGCAAGCCTCGGGAGTTGAATCTCAAGGAGTTGTTGCAGGAGTTCATCCGTCACCGGGTGGTGGTCATCCGTCGCAGGACGCAGCACTTGTTGGGTGCGGCGCGAAAGCGCAAGCACGTGATTGAGGGATTGCTCTTAGCTCTCGCCGACATTGATCGCATCATTGCCATTATTCGTGCGAGTCGCACGCAAGCCGAGGCGAAAGAGAAGTTGATGGGGGTCGAGTGCCCTGCATCGATGATGCAACGAGCGTTGGGAGATCGCGGCTACGCAGACTTCCAGCTTGAGCGCGGCGTTTCCGATATGTATCGCTTGACCAGCGTGCAGACCGATTCGATTTTGCGAATGACACTTGGGCAGCTTGCGGGGCTAGAGCAAGAAAAGCTCAGCCAAGAGCATTCCGAGATTCTCGAGGAGATCGAAGGCTACCGCACGATTCTTGCTGATCCATCGAAGATCTACGGCATCATCCGCGAGGATTTGGTCGAGATTGGGCGCAAGTACGGTTCGGATCGAACCACCGAAATCTCCGATCATGAGTTGGGTAATTACAACATGGAAGACCTCATTACTGAGGAGACCATGGTGGTTACCATTTCGCACCAAGGGTACATCAAGCGGCTGCCTGCTTCGGTCTACAAAGCACAGAAACGTGGTGGCAAGGGAATCACAGGATTGAAGGCGGAGGAGGAAGACCCCGTCGAGCATTTGTTCCTTGCAAGCACCCACGCTTATCTGTTGTTCTTTACCAATCAAGGTAAGGTGTATTGGCAAAAGGTTTGGGAGTTACCGCAGATGAGTCGCGAGAGCAAAGGTCGCGCGATCGTCAATTTGCTGAATTTAACTCCGGAGGAAAAGATTCTCGATTGCGTACCCGTTCGCGATTTCAATCTTCCAGGTCACTTCTTAATGATGGCCACGAAGAAGGGGGTGATCAAGAAGACGCCGCTGGAGGCTTACAGCCGACCGAAGAAGGGTGGTATTATCGCCATCAAGCTTCGTGAAGACGATGAGTTAGTCGATGTGGTGATTACCAAACCGAAAGACCAAATCGTTTTGTCGACCGCCAATGGGATGGCCATTCGATTTGCCGAGAACAATGCAAGGCCGATGGGGCGTAATACCTCCGGCGTGAAGGGGATTTCCCTTAAGAAGGGAGATCATGTAGTCGGGATGGTCGTTGCAGATCCGACAGCGACTTTGCTAACGATTTGTCAAAACGGGTATGGCAAGCGAACCAACTTTGGTCCGGGCGATGAGTTAGAGATCAAGGAAGAATTAGCGATAGGGGAAGATGGTTCTCCGATTGATGACGAGTCTGCATTGGATGCGATTGCCGACGAAGTCGTAGTTGAAGAGGAAGTGCCAGAGGAAGCCGACGATAGTTCATCGGCGACACGGTATCGAACTCAGCGTCGCGGTGGCAAGGGTGTCATTGACATCAAGACATCCAAGCGGAATGGGCCGGTGGTTGGAACCGTTCCTGTGAATGATGGTGACGAATTGATCATGATGACATCGCGGGGCAAGATTCAACGGATCGCCGCGAGTGACATCAGCATCATCGGGCGCAACACGCAGGGTGTTCGGATTATGAGTCTCGACGAGAACGATACTTTAGCGGCCATTGTGCGAGTGCCGGCTGAGGATATCGATGCTGCGAGTGCTCAAGCGGCTTTGGCCGTCTCGGCGGATCCTAACGCACGCGATACGACCGCAAGTTCCACAGATTTCTCAGGTGATTTCTCGGGCGAAGCAACCCAATCCGATTCTTCAAGTCGTCCAGCGGATTCATCCGAGGACGAAGGTGCGGAGAGTGCTTCGAACGATGATTCATCAGCGGATGATGACGAGTAAGGTGAATGCCTTGCGGGAGTCGGAGGCCAGGGAATTCGATGAGCGAGAGAACATGGGTTCGTTGTTGGTGTTGGTATGCACTTACAACGAACGCGAGAACTTGCCCATTCTGATTCCTAAGATTGCCGAGACGGTTCCACAGGCGGACATCTTGATCGTAGATGATGGTTCGCCTGACGGGACAGCGAAGTGGGTTGAGCAAGAGCAGCGGCACCGAAGCAATCTTCGGTTGATTGAGCGCACCGGTAAGCTTGGGCTCGGTTCAGCGATCCAGGTAGGCATGCGGTATGCGATCGAGCATGGATATAGTTGGATGCTCAATCTTGATGGGGACATGAGTCACGATCCTTCGGTGATTCCGTCTATGTTGAAGCTTGTGCCGCAAGTCGATTTAGTCATTGGTTCGCGGTATGTAGCTGGTGGTGGGTTGCAGGGTTGCTCGTGGCGGCGGGTGTTTGTCAGCAAGATGGCGAATCGCTTGGCGCGTTGGATTGTGGGTTGGAAGATCGGCGATTGTTCGAGCGCATATCGACTGTATCGCGTCGCGAGTCTTAAGCAGATTGACTTATCGCAGATGCAAGAGCGAGGATATGGGTTTTTGGAGGAGATTCTCGCCCATTTCTTGAGGATTGGAGCGAAGGTTCAGGAGGTACCGATTGTGTATCATGAGCGAAGGTTGGGGAAATCCAAGATTTCGCTGCAGGAGGCACGTTCTGCATTTTCTGCGTTGTTGCGGGCATCGCGATTGCGGCGATCTATTCGGGATTAAGCGATTGTACGATTTGCATTCGAAGGGGTAATTTCCACTGAGCGGTAATTTCCTTCGACATCGGGCTGATTGCCCCTCGTAGAATTGGCCAGAATGTAGATAATTTCCGAAGGTTTTCAGAGAAAAAACGTTCTTGCAGCACGTGCACAAGGTTCAGCGAGCGCATGGCCATTACATATAAAGACAGCGGAGTTGATTTAGAGGTTTACGAAGAGTCCATGCAGCGCTTACCCAAGCTTATGCATCGGACCTTTACGCCGCGGATCCTCCGCAACGATGGTGGATTTGCTGGATTGTGCGCATTGGATTTTTCGCAACCTTTGTTTGCGAGGAATTACAAGCAGCCGATTTTGGTTTCGGGAACAGACGGGGTGGGTACAAAGCTAAAGGTAGCCATTGGTGCGAAACGCCATCGCACGATTGGGATCGATTTAGTTGCCATGTGTGTCAATGACGTTTTGTGCACGGGGGCCGAACCATTGTTCTTCCTCGATTACATCGCGATGGCCAAAGATGATCCCGGATTGTTGGAAGATCTAGTGCATGGTATCTCCGATGGGTGTGTCGATGCAGAGTGCAGTTTGATCGGTGGTGAGACAGCGATCATGCCCGATCACTATCAAGCCGGCGACTATGAGCTAGCCGGTTTTTGTGTTGGGGTTGTCGACAAGAAAGACATGATCACCGGGAAAGAGATTCAAGCTGGGGATGTGATTCTAGGGGTGAATTCCTCTGGCATTCATAGCAATGGGTACAGTCTAGCGCGTAAAGCGATCTTCGAGGCGGGCAAGCTCAAGCTTGATAGTTACGTACCAGAATTACAGCAGACCGTTGCCGATGCTTTGCTAGAACCGACGTTGATTTATAGTCGGCTCACGCGCACCGTGTTGAGTCACTACAAGGTCAAGAAGGTGGTACATGGTTTGGCGCATATTACCGGTGGTGGGTTGTTGGAAAACACCGAACGGATCTTACCACCGAGCGTCGACTTAGTGTTTCGCAGGGGTTCATGGCCCGTGTTACCGGTCTTCGAATGGATTGCGAAGCTTGGCGATATCGCATCGTCCGAAATGGAGCATGTCTTTAACATGGGCGTTGGCTTCGTGTTGGTAGTGCGCCCTTACTTTGCGGCAAACATTCAGCAGATGGTTCAAGACTTAGGTTATGAATGCTGGCCGATTGGCGAAGCTGTTCCAGGAGAGGGTAAGAGCCGTTACGCGTAAGTTGGCTCAGTTTGCTCTTACGCTCGATAAACTTTTTTGGGGTTGGCTTGTAAGGAAGAAGCAGCGTGCATCATGAAACAATCCCCTGATCGATTTCGTCGTCAGATTGCTTTTTCTCCCGTTGGTGTTGATGGGCAGAGAATGCTAGAGAATGCGACGGTAGCCGTCTTGGGGTTGGGGGCATTAGGCTCGACGATTGCCGAGCGACTCGTGCGGTGTGGCGTCGGGAAACTGCGTCTGGTGGATCGCGATTGGGTAGAGTTGGATAACTTGCCTAGGCAAGCACTCTATACGTTGCATGACGCAGAGTATCATGCAACGAAAGCCAACGCGGCTGCAGCGCATCTTTCCGCGATTGACCCGGTTACCAAGCTCGAGCCGATCGTTGCCGATATCACGCACCGAAACATCCGAAGTTTGCTTGAAGGGGTCGATATTGTCCTCGATGGGACCGACAATTTTGAAGTTCGATATCTGATCAACGATGCTTGTGTGGCCATGGGGATTCCTTGGGTCCACGGTGGGATTTTAGGCGCGTCGGGGCAAGCTATGCTCATTGAGCCGGAGCATACCGCTTGTTTTCGATGTTTGCTCTCTGATCCACCGTCCACGGAGTCGATGGGAACATGCGATTCCGTCGGGGTGCTTGGTCCGGCTGTCGGAGTGATTGCGAGTTGGCAAGCGTTGCGGGCTGTGCGATGGCTCGTGGAGCGCAAAGATGACGTGGCCGCGAAGCGCGAGAGCATGCTGACCGTGTTTGACTTGTGGATGGGAGATGTACGAAACATTCGGTTGCACAAATCAGCCAACTGCCCGTGTTGTAGTGAAAAGCAGTTTCCGTTTTTAGAGGGCAAGCACAGCACCGATGCGCAGGTGATGTGTGGGAAGAATGCAGTTCAGATTCAGGTCCCGATTGACGGGCGATTGAATCTTGGGGAGTTAGCCGAGCGGTTGCGGCGCGAGGGAGAAGTGGTCGAAACGCCGTTCTTAGTGCGTTTTACTCAAGAAGATAAGACCATGACAGTATTTGCGGATGGAAGGGCCGTCGTCCATGGCACAGAAAACCCCGCAGAAGCGCGAAAAATTTATCAACGCTGGATCGGCGGTTGACGGTTTTCTGTTATCTTAATGGCGTGAAACCACACATTAACCCTTCGAAAGGACATCTGGCACTTTCGTATTTAGGGTGGTTTCTTGCACGTTCAAAACGCCCATCAATCGGTTCCCCCCACCCATCGAATAAAGAATAAACATCATGAGGTATGCGTTTCGACTCGCGGAATTGCTCGGACACACACCTGACCGCAAGAAGCGTCCTGGGACGATCAAAGCGATCGTGGAGTACACCGGCTTGGATCGCCATCAGGTTGCTGCGTTGTTGAAGAACGAAGCGAAGTACATTCCGCTTGAGGCTTTGTCGCGCCTTTGCGATTACTTGATCGAGCATGGGTATGCGCGGGCGGACGAGTTACCGGGTGCGTTGTTTGCGGTAACACCAGAGAACTTTTGGGAGTTGCTTGCAAGGCGTTCTCGATTGGAGTTGTGTGTCGGGGTACGAAAACCGCCGTCGGATGACAGTGCCGATACGGCGTGGATTGTTGCTTCGGACAATGTTTTGGCTGGAGAAGTGCTCAATGGTGTCTCGACCTTGGGTGGAACGGCCAAGGCGATGAAGCGGATATCGGGCAAAGATGTACCGCATATCGAGCATTTGCGTCAGACGTTGGTATGGAGTCCGGGGACGATGAGTCCCGAGCAGGTGCATGGTCGAGCGCGCGATGTTTTCGAAGAGTTCGATGAGATCAACGGCGACAAAGCGATCGTTTGTCTTGGGAGCGTTAAAAGCAATCCGACCGTAGAGTTGGTCTTAGGTAGTGCGTTCGCTTGCGAGCCATTTACCAGTCAGGACAATGTAGCGAAGGCATCGGATCGTTCGGTCCCATTCTTTTTGCGTTATCGCGATCACGACCCCCATCCTCCTGCTTGTTCAGCCGGGATGCAATTGAGCAAGAATCAAAAGGTCAGTGAGCCCGGGATTTACTACGAGCAAGCCGATGGCACTTGGGAGTTTGCCGGCGGGTCTGAGCCGGGCAAGGATGCGGCATTGGTGTTTTACATTTTCCGTGAGTCGTTGGGTCGGCTCGACATGGTATTAAGTGGGTTTTCGGGGCGAGCGACACGTCTGTTAGCCAGGACGCTTGCGCACCGCGCTGAGGATTTCTGGCCACCTGTATTTCATGAGAACTATCTGCAGGTTGGTGCGTTCATCGTCAAGTACGATGCGACGGATATGGTCGATGAATCCAATGATATTCTTTCGACTGATTTGATGGCCAATGCGACAGTGATTCCATTGTCCGCCGAGGTGTTCGCACGAAGGCTTGGCAAGGGGAATGCGTAAGCGTCAGCAACGATGAGTGAACCTACAAATCAGATGGGCGGAGGACGGTCCGCAACACCGCCGGTGACCCCGCTTGCGAAGAGCGATTCGAATGGAGCGGATTTGCAAAGCGATGTTTCTTCGGTGGATCTTAGCGTTACGCTTGGACGTTTAAAGCTTCGAAATCCCGTGTTGGTCGCTTCGGGAACCTTTGGTTACGCGAAGGAGATGGCAGATATCGTCGATTTGCGATCGCTTGGTGGAATACTGCCGAAGACGATTACCAAGGATCCTCGACCGGGCAATCCGCCTTGGCGAACGGTGGAGGTTTCCGCCGGTTTGCTCAATGCGATTGGTCTGGACAATGACGGCATCGATTATTTCATCGAGAATCACTGGCCGTATTTGCGGGGGACGCAAGCGGACATCATTATCAGCGTGGCGGGCAAGTCGCAGGAAGACTTCGTGTATTTGGCCGAGCGATTGGAGAGTTTGCAGCCGTTTGCCGTCGAGTTGAATATCTCTTGTCCGAATGTAACCGGTGGGATCGATTTTGGGACGGATCCTGGGGCTTGTTACCGAGTGGTTTCTTCGGTGCGAAAGGTACTAAGTTGTCCGATACTCACGAAGTTAACACCGAATGTGACCAGCATTGCAGAGATCGCGCAAGCGGCCTATGAGGGTGGGACAGATGCCGTATCGTGCATCAACACCGTTTTGGGGATGGCGATTGATTGGCGCAAGGGGCGACCGATGTTAGCCAACACAGTCGGCGGGTTAAGTGGTCCTGCGATCAAGCCGATTGCGTTGCGTTGTGTGTACCAGGTGGCCAGCAAGGTGCCCGTTCCGATAGTTGGCGTTGGTGGTATTACATCGATCGACGATGCGATGGAGTTCTTTGTCGCCGGGGCTTCTGCAATCCAAATTGGGACAGCGAATTATTACGATCCACAACTCAGCATGCGGTTGGTTCAGCAGATTCCACTTGCGTTGCAAGAGATCGGAATGCGATCGGTTTCCGAGTGCGTTGCCAGTTTGAAAACAGTCAATGGGCCGATGCGGCCGAGCACCAAGTCGTAGTCGACTAGAGCACATCAACAGAATACTCATACAGCGATAGAAATTGAGGCGAACATGCAGTCGGGAGCACCAACCGAGGGTACAGGGGCTGGAGCAGGGAGTGGAGCAGCGGTTCGAAAGAAGCCCATGAGAGTCTTAAGTGGCATTCAGCCGACGGGTAGATTTCACTGGGGAAACTATTTTGGAGCGATCAAGCAGTACATCGAACTTCAGTATGAGAACGAGGGGTTTTACTTTATTGCCGACTTGCATGCTCTCACAACGATTCGCGATGCGCAGCAATTGCGTCAGAACGTCCGGGACGCTGCGTTAGACTTGTTAGCATTGGGGCTCGATCCGACGCGTGCAACATTGTTTGTGCAGTCGCATGTGCCGGAAGTCTCCGAGTTGTATTGGATTTTGATGACCGGGGCTCCCTTAGGGTTGCTTGAACGATGTGTGGCGTTTAAAGACAAAGAATCGCGTGGGATCAAGGCCGATGCGGGGCTCTTTACGTATCCGGTATTGATGGCTGCCGATATCCTTGCATATGACTCCGAGTGTGTTCCGGTTGGCGAGGACCAGAACCAACATATCGAAGTCTGCCGAGATTTAGCTAGGAGTTTCAATGCTCACTACGGCGATACTTTTGTGATGCCATCGGCGCGAATATTGAAAGACACCGCCAAGGTTCCCGGTACGGATGGTCAGAAGATGAGCAAGAGTTACGGCAATACTCTAGCGATGTTTGAGGATGCGAAGGAGTTGCAAAAAAAGATCATGCGGATCAGTACCGATTCGCGACCGATGGAGGATGCTAAAGATCCCGACACAGATCATCTATACCAGTTGTTCTCTTTGTTTGGTACTGAGGAACAAAGTGAAGAGATTCGCGCGATGTACTTGCGAGGTGGTTTCGGCTACGGGGAGATCAAGAAGCGATTGGCGGCGGCAGCCGAAGGGTTCCTTGCTCCTCTGCGAGAGCGACGGGCGGCATTAGCTCAAGATCCGGCCATTGTGGACGCAGCGCTGGCGGATGGAGCAAATCGTGCCCGCCGCGTGGCTAGAGAAGTTCTGTCTCGAGTTCAGAAGGCCTGCGGCCTTAGCCGATAGAGTGCGACTGCTTGTAGTAGGGTGCGAGCAGGGCTTCGACCCGCCTTAAATTCTTGCACCGACTCATGTATCTACGCTTGGCTCCCCTTCTCCCGCGGGCGGGAGCAAGGGGCGGGGGGGATGAGGGTGGGAAGAGCACTGGAGGACGTTTGAGGTTGTCTGTTGCGAGTCAATCATGATCAATGTGAGGAGGATAGTTATCGCATTCTATGCAGTTCGCAAAACGCAAACTGCGCGTGTTTCCCCACCTCATCGCCCGACCCCTTCTCCTCCCCTGGAGGAGAAGGGGAGTAAAGAATTAGCGGTGG
>CAIJIZ010000378.1 GCA_903820735.1 uncultured Pirellula sp. | reverse complement strand
TCCCAAGTTTTGCAAGCATAAGGAAAATGCGATGAGATACCGGCTTGATAGGGAACGAATGTCGCGCGATGTGGTTCGAAGCGTGCGAGGTGTGATATTGGCAAGCTTGGTATCGCGGCGGATGTTGGTAAGGATTGCATTGGGTAGTGCGATAGCAGCTCCGGGTTGGTTTGAAGAGCCTTTAAGTGCGCAGTTGCGAACTGGTCGTTCGACGCAGCGGCAGATGCCGGCGGTGCAGCAGGCTGGGAGTGTGGTTCCCAAGCCGATTTTGGTAGATCCGTCGATTGAATCGTTGCCTCGGTATGGAGAGGAAGCTCCGGCAGAGAGGCAGAAGGTTGTTGGGGGGGATCGCAGGGAGGGGGTGATCGCGGTTGCACCTGCGGTGTTTCAAGAGGTACCAGAGGTAGTGAGCAAGCCATCGGGTAGGGTCGCGCAGGCGTCTGGTTATGCGATCAAGCGGGTGACTCCTGTTCGTACGGCGGGGCCAGTTCATAGTGCTGGTAGCGCTCATAGTGCTGGTATTGCTCGAACGGTTGGGGCTGGTTCGGGAGTGGATGCAACGTTGGTTGGTTCCCGGGTGGTTGAATCACAAATCATCGAAGGCGATGTCGTCGAACCGATGTTAGAAGGCGGCTATGTTGAGGATGGGGTGGTGGTGGAGGATCCTACTTATGGATGTGGGGATGGAGAGTGTGGACCGGGTTATCCGACGATGAACATCGAGATAGCTTTTCAGCCTTTGTTTGGGATGGATCGTTTTTCGGCGAGGGTCGAAGCGGCAACGTTTTGGGGAAGTTCACAAGGTGTACCGAGTTTAGTTCGGTCCGATGAGATAGGGGTACCTGGGTCGGTGGACTACTTTGGTGGGACACAGGATTGGAATCAAAGCGTGCAAGGGATTCGCGGTGAGTTTGGATGGCGGTTTGGTGCTGGGATGTGTGATACCTTGCAGTTCCGCTTTTTTGATGCTGGTGCTCAATCGTTGACATTTGACAGTCCGGTTTCGGGGGTTCCGTCGATTGTGAGGCCGTATCAGACGCCGGTTCCGTTGGCGCAGTCGGCCGTATCGGTCAAGGAGCCTGGGATATCTAATGGAGCGGCGTTAGCGCATGGCACATCGGATGTCTATGGTGGTGATTTGTTGTTTCGTCGGATTTGGAGTCAGAGTTGCGATACGAAGACCGAATGGTTAGCGGGTTATCAGCAAGCGAGGCTTAATGATTCCATTGATGTGCATTCCACGACGTTCCCGATTGGGACGACCAATCGTTTAGAGTTGCGAGATCAGTTCCGGACCAACAATGCGTTTCATGGAGCGGCGTTGGGGGTATCTCGGATGGTCACCTCGCCGCGATGGAGTTTGCAGGGGATGTTCAAGCTAGGGTTAGGGAACATGGAGAGGACAGTGACAATCTCTGGGTTTCAGAGGGTCAACGATGCGGTACCTACGACCAATGGACTGTTAGCTCGCAGTACCAATAATGGTTTGTATCAGACCAACACGTTTGTAGTTTCGCCGGAAGCGAACGTAACGTTGGGTTATCGATTGACGCAGAATTTGGAGGCGACGGTTGGTTACAATTATTTAGGATTGCCCAAGGTAGCCAGGGCGGGCGAGCAGATCGACACGGTATCGAATTTGGACAGTGTAAATCCTGCGAGGCCTGCTTTTTCATTGCAAGAGAGCAATTATTCGCTTCATAGCCTCAATTACGGTTTACAGTATAGATACTAATCGATCAGATCGATTGGATGGTTTTCATCGATTTGAATTGGGGTGTATCTATGAGCGCGTATGAGTTTGGTTTTTTGGGTGGTGGTCAGATGGCGACCGCGATTGCAAAAGGGGTAGTAAAAGCGGGGATTGCGGAGGATGCTGGGATTGCGTTTTACGAACCCAATACGCAGCAGGTGGAAAAGTTATCCAAGCAGTTTCCTAAAGCGAAGATGATGTCGAGTGCAGGTGGGCTTTTCGAGAGTGCTCATCGATTGATTTTGGCGGTCAAGCCGCAGGTGCTCGATGGAATTGCGAGTTCGTTATCGCATCACGTTACCCCGCACCATCATTTGGTATCGATCGCGGCGGGTATACCTTTGGGTAAGCTTACACAGTGGTTTCGCACGGAACGCATCACCCGGGTGATGCCTAACACACCTTGTCAGAACATGCAGGGTGCAAGTGGTGTAGCGCACGGCAGTGGGGTAGGAGAAGCGGATCGGGAGTGGATTGAGCGGGTGTTTCGGTCGGTTGGAAGTGTGGTGCAGGTCAGTGACGAGCAGTTGCATGCGGTCACAGGGGTGTCCGGTTCGGGGCCGGCGTATGTATTGCTGTTGATCGAGGCGTTGAGTGATGGGGGGGTGGCGGCGGGGTTGTCCCGTGAGGTTTCCTTGCAATTAGCGACTCAGACGGTTTTGGGTGCAGCGACGATGGTTCAGCAGACGGGTGTACATCCAGCGGTGTTACGCGAGCAGGTA
>CAIJIZ010000377.1 GCA_903820735.1 uncultured Pirellula sp. | reverse complement strand
CGGTATTTTCGTAGACCGAGTCCAGGAGGCCTTGGAAGTCCGAGGGGCCGCAGTAGTCCCTTTGGTTCGGATCATTTTGGGATGGGCAGGATGGATGGTTATCGAAAGACCAGTTCGCGTAGTGAACGACGTAGAGATCCAAGTCGCCATCGGAGTCAAGGTCGGCGAACGCAGCGGAGCTGCTCCACGAGGATTCATCGAGCATCGGTACATATTCGAACGTGCCGTCTCCTTGGTTGTGAAACCATTGAGTGCCGTGGAATCCGGTAGCGAGGAAGTCCGTGAATCCATCGTTATCGTAGTCACCGGCGATGATCGCAGAGTTGTAGGATGTGGACAAGTCGATGCATGCTTGGGCAGTTGCCGAGAGGAATTGAAAGTTTCCAATGTGCCGCATCAGCACGCCGCGATTTCCGGGAAGTTTTTTGTTGGGGATGTCGATTGACCCACCTGTTGCGGATAGGACATCGAGTTGTCCGTCGGAATCGAAGTCGATCAGTGCGCATCCACCACCGGTAGTTTCAACGAGTGAGAAAAAGTTTTGTTCGCTACCGTCTAAAAATTCAGTATTGAGAATACCCGTTTGGATTTCGCGAAATCTCAACTTGCTAAGTTTGTTCGTGTTGGATTCAGCCGTAGTTGAAGCGGGAGGATTTGGAGTGGATTTCTTCGTTGGGGCAGAGGTGTCGCGAGGGTCGACGAAGGATTGTTTAGCGCGTTGGTTGTACAGTGCGAGATCTTGTTTTGCAGGTTCGTAGTTCGGGTTGATTTGCAGAGCTGCACCGAGCCAGTAGAGACCATTTTCGCGGGATTGTTTATGAAGCAGAATATGGCCGAGTCGAAAGCAATCTTCTGCGGAGCGATTGGGATTATTGAGCAGTTCGAAGAGGAGTTTGTCTACTTCGCCGGTTGCTTGCTGGCCTTCTTGGGCGATTTGCGCGTAGCGTTTGGCTTGAATGTCATCGCCGAGTCGTTGGTAGGCTTGGCTCATGGTCGAAGCTATTTCGATATCTTCTGGCCAGAGTTGGGAGAGTCGCGATAGGGAGTCGATAGTGGGTTGAAGGTGTTCGGCGTCAAGGAGAAGTTTCGCGAGTTGCAGCTGTAGGCTTGGGGTACGCGATTCGGGTGGCACGTGTTTGTAGAGTAGATCGAGAGCGAGTGACGATTTGCCAAGTTTTCGGAGTACCTCGGAGTATTTCAGCCAAGCATCGCGATCGTTAGGGATACTTTGCAAATACCTATCGAGGGCTTTTTCTGCTTGAGGAAAGTTTTGTTCGCCATCGTATGCCGTGGCAGCTTGAAGGTAGAGCGGGACGTAGGTGGGGTTTTTTTCGAGAGCGGGTTCAAGTTGGTTCAGAGCCAGTTTCCATTCTCGCTTGGAGATATGGAGCATCGATCGCAGCAGTGGGATTGTAGGTGAGTTTGGGTTTTGGGATTCCCATGCGTTGAGGAACGCAACAGCGGGAGTGAAGTTTTGTTGTTTGAAGAGACCGAGGACCAGTGCTCGAGCACCGCTTTCGAAATCCTCCGGATGATCTTCGAGCCATTTTCCGATGGCTCCTGGTGTGTCTTTCAATCGGCCCGACTGGGCTTGTTCGAGCAATACTTCGGCGTCGATTTCTTTGGTGGCTGCACCGAGTTGTTTAGCGAGTTCGATTTCTTTGAGGAAGGCTTGCGGCTCGTCTGCTTGACGATGCGCTCGAGCGGCGAGCAGGTGCAGTTGGGCGGATTTGCCGAAGGTGGATTCGAGGGAGCGAATCTCGTCGAGAGCTTTGGGATTTTCGAAAGCCGTCAAATTGGTTTCGACGCTATGAAGCTTTTGGCGGTAGGAGGATTGTCGCCAGGCGAAGAAGGCCAATGCGAGGAGGACAGCGATGAGGATAGGCAGTCGCCACAGGTTTAAAGGCTTGCGGGGCTTTGAAAGCCCTTGAGTTGCCGAATCGTTTTGGGGTTGTTGCAAGTTGGCAGAGGAAGGTTTGGGGGTTCGATGTTTTTTCATCGAAGTGGATTTCGTGGTGAGGGGTGAAAGGTTTGATTCGAATAGGGACGAGTATAGATACTGTCAACGTTTTTTGTCGGCGGGAAGCCGGGTTGGGGGCTTGGTAAGACAGTTGCGTTTGCGTGGTAATTAGTTCCGTTGGGGGGGAATAAAAAGAAGTTGGCAGAAACTGGGAAACTTCCTCGGGTAAGCCAGTATGACGCGGAACGTTTGCCGAATCGTAACCCTCCAAGGAGATAAGTCGGAAAAAACCCTGAAAACCACACTTGACAACCCCCTGTGTTAGTTGACGCGACACAATGCCACGAGGTACACTCCTTGTGGGAGTTATTCTCGCGTAAAACGGGCTTAGGGATAAATAAAACGATATTATTGAGCCTTATGCTTGCTAGGTGGTTTCGCGGGGACGGGTCGCTAACGTACTTTTTCTTGTTTTTCTCTTCGGAAGGGTCTAAAGCCATGAAATGCAGGCAGACTTCGAAACGCCAGGGTTTCACATTGGTTGAGTTGTTGGTGGTCATTGCGATCATCGGTATTTTGGTTGGCTTGTTGTTGCCAGCGGTACAAGCTGCGCGCGAAGCTGCACGTCG
>CAIJIZ010000376.1 GCA_903820735.1 uncultured Pirellula sp. | reverse complement strand
TGTTGGTGCGTCGATTCCGGTGAAATCGCACAAGGTCGCGAGCAAATCCATCAAGTAGACATTGCCTTGGGCACGCCGTCCTGCGGGAATACCCGGGCCTTTGACCACCATGGGTACTCTCCAGGTGTGCTCGTAGAGATTTTGCTTGCCTTGCAACCCATGCCTGCCGATGGCCATCCCGTGGTCGGCGGTGTAGATGATCAGTGTATTCTCAAGCTCACCGATTTGAGCAAGTCGCTCAAGTACACGTCCGATCTGCGTATCTATATTTTCGCTACAAGCAAATTCACGACCAAGTTCATTTCGGATGGTTTGTTCATCGCGTCGTTCCCAGACGCCTTCAACGTCGACTTCATCCCGAAGGTTTGGATGCCCATGAGGAAATGGATGAGTAGGAAGGTAGTTCTCAGGTAGGGTGGGCTGATTTGGGTGCGAAGGGGGAAGCGACTCGCGATCTCGATGATTGATTGCTCCGTACTTGGCCAATAATTCCGGAGTACCATCGCGGACGTCGTGTGGATGGGAGAAGCCAAGGTAAATCAGGAATGGCTGATGGCTTGCACCAGGAGCTTCGGTGCTACCGGTTGCGGAGCGTTTCGAAGTCCAATCTGATAAGAAATCCAATACACGGTCTGCATGCCAAGCGCTTCCCGTTTCGGCAGTACCACCTCGTTTCGTAGCGTCATGCCGGATCGCGAATTGCTTGTTGGCCCCTTCGTAACTGTTCCCTTCTTTGCAGGTTCTCATCGTCACATATCCTGCACGGCCGAATACGGCAGGTATGGTCTGCGATTCCAATCCGTCAACTGTTAGGTTTCTGCGTTTCGCCTCGGGCGATATCGGAAGGTGCCAAAGACTGCGTCCGCTCATGATCATGTGTCGCGAGGGTGTGCAAACGGCACCGGAGAATGAACCCATGTGGTATGCGCCATCGATCACGACACCATGCCGCGCGAGGGAGTCGATGTTCGGTGAATCCAAAGGACTCGAGGGGTTGTAAATTTTCAGATCCCAAGGGGATTGGTCATCGACCAAGATGAACAGAACATTCGGCCGGTTTGCTTTCTGGATTTTATCATCGGCGTGAAGGATGTTGAGGTTCAATATCCAGATTGCAGCCAGCAAAATACTGGGCCAACGTCGGTTTTGCGATTCCATCGATCACCTCGAAACCCAAAGAGGAAACTGGCCGCCATCGAAAAATACGTGCGGCACTGTGATGTATATACACTGTGACGTATACACACTGTGTTGAAAATCTCACAGCGTTGAAAATCGCGCAGTGACCGAAACTGCGCTGCGCGTTGAAAGTACTGTATGCGAGTGGCCCTCGACGAATTGGCTATCGCACGCGGCGGGACGGTCGGTAACCTACCCCAGGTTTCTTTCCGTCGGTTGGCTCGTCGCGCTGGGCTTTGCGAGGCCCTTTTCGCTTTCCATTACCCGCTTGTCCTGAGGGTTTGGACTTTTGCGGATTGCCGGCTTTTTCAGAACCCGGCCCGGCATCGGAGTTGTTGGGGCTCTGGCTTGCAGGTTGTGTGTTGGGGATGGTGTGGACGTACTCTCCGCGGAAACGTGCGTTGGCATCTGAGCGGCGTTTCTCAACCGCTTCTTTCGGCGGACGAGAGGAGATCAAGCAATCGCAACCTTCGCCAATTAAATCGCTTCGGCCTGCTTCTCGGAGTGCATCGCGGACTTCGAAGTAGTTTTCCGGTTTGAAAAACTGCATCATAGCTCGCTGCGATTTCCGGTCTTTTAACGCCTTGGCAATGAAGACTTCCTTCAAGCTGAACGGATCGAGTCCGGTGTAGTACATGCTGGTTGCCACATCGAGCGGAGCAGGAATAAAGTCCTGGACTTGGTCCGGTTTATACCCATTGCGTTTAAGGAAGAGTGCAAGTTCGATCATGGAGTGGATCGAGCTTCCCGGATGCGATGCGATGAAATAGGGAATGATATATTGTTTCTTACCCGCATCCGCTGTCGCTTGTTGGAATTGATCGGTGAAGAATTCAAAGTCGTTATTGACCGGTTTACGCATCTTGTAAAGAACGTCTGGGTCGACGTGCTCGGGGGCAACTTTCAGATGCCCGCCAACATGGTGTTCGGTCAATTCGCGAATGTATTCAGGGGAGTGTCTCGCCAAGTCCATGCGAATGCCACTTGCGACTAACACTTTCTTGATACCTGGAACTTGTCTTGCCTCTCGCATCAACTCGATCACGGGAGTGTGGTCGACTCCGAGCAATTTGCAGACCTTGGGGTGCACGCAAGATTGCCTTCGGCACTTGGCTTCGACTTCGGGTTTCGTGCATCGCATGTGGTACATGTTTGCTGTTGGACCACCGATATCGCTGACAATTCCTTTGAAATCCTTGTCTTCGGTCATTTGGCGGATTTCGTTCAATACCGATTCTTTAGAACGCGATTGGATGATGCGTCCTTGATGGGCAGTAATCGAGCAGAAGGTGCAGCCACCGAAGCATCCTCGCATGATCGTCACTGAGTTTTTGATCATGTTAAAAGCGGGAATCGGCTCGGTATAACTCGGATGGGGTTTTCGTGTGTAAGGCAACCCGTAGATGCGGTCCATCGCTTCTTGGCTGATAGGCAAGGCTGGGACATTGCAAACGATGGCTTGGGTACCGTGCTTTTGAACGAGACGTCGAGCGTTGAGGGGATTGGTCTCGTTGTGAATCATCCGAGTCGCGATGGAGAACGCCGTCTTGTCGGTTGTCACCTCTTCGTAGGAAGGTAGTTCCAACGCATCTTCGGGGATAACTTCGGAAGCTCCTAGCGCATAAGCGACGCCTCGCATGTCGCGGAGGTCTTTGACGGTTTCTCCTGATTCAAGTCGCCTAGCAATCTCAACGATGGAGTTTTCCCCCATACCAAAACCGACAAGATCTGCCTTGCTGTCGAGCAGGATGCTTCGTCGGACCTTATCGCTCCAGTAATCGTAATGGGCCAAGCGTCGTAAGGAGGCTTCAACACCTCCGGCGATCACTGGGACTCCTTTGTAGGCTTGTCGTGCGCGTTGGCAATAAGCGAGTGTGGCACGGTCGGGACGCAATCCGATCCTACCACCTGGAGAATAAGCGTCGTCGTTCCTGACTTTTTTATTCGCAGTGTAGTGATTGATCATGCTGTCCATGTTGCCAGCGCTGATCGCGAAAAAAAGCCGAGGCCGACCGAAGCGTTGCCACGCCTCACACGATTGCCAGTCCGGTTGGCTTACGATTCCAACGCGATAACCCGCTGCTTCGAGCACCCTCCCTAGGATCGACATCGCGAAGCTTGGGTGGTCGATATAAGCATCCCCGGTGACGAAAACAACATCGATCTCGTCCCATCCTCGCGCTCGGGCTTCTTCCATACTCATCGGAAGTGGAAGCTTTGCCAGGGGGCCGTGCGGTTGACGGTCTGCATCTCGTTTGGAAGTCGGATCGCCAAGACTATCGAGATACCGGGAAACGACATTTCCTGCCGCATTCATCGAGCCGAACTGAGATTGACTCATCGCAGGTGGGGCTGACTCTGCGCTGTCCTGGCAAGAAGAGCCCTGGCCAGTCGAGTCTTGGCAACACGATCCCGAGGACGTGTTTGGAATGGATTCTGGGTTAATAATTGGCAGTGGCTCAAGCATAGAATTCTGATATCGGCGTGGTTCGAGGAATCCTACGGATTGGAATGCTTCCTAAGGCTACTTGGGATATTGTAGGAGTTTGGCCAGATTAGTCATCGGCTAATGTGGTCAAAGTGATCCTGCCTCAGTGGTGCAATTGGAGGTTAAAACGACTCTTTAGGGGCTGGGAAATCCCCATTTTGCACGTCGCGGCAATATCCTTCGATCGCTTCCTTGGCTTGCTGCTGCAATTGAGCGTACTTCCGAACGAATTTCGGTACGTTCCCACCGTTCCAGCCCAAAAGGTCGTTGGTGACCAAAACTTGGCCGTCGCAATGAGGTCCCGCACCGATGCCAATGGTGGGAACATTTAGGCTCTGGGTGACTTGTTGCGCAAGTTCACTGGGGACACATTCCATCAGGACGCAGAAGGCGCCGGCGGACTGAGCGGCCAGCGCGTCCTTCATCAATCGATCGGCATCGCGTTGGACCCTGTAGCCGCCGATTGCGTGAACGCTTTGTGGACGGAGTCCAATATGCGCAATGGTTGGAATACCCGCATCGACCAAGGCTGCTATCGAGTCGGCTTGCTGATGCCCACCTTCCATCTTGACCGCTTGGCATTGCGTTTGTTTCAAAATCTTAGCAGCTGCTTTAACTGTGTGCGTAACGTTGATTTGCCCGACAGGAAAAGGCAGGTCGACAATAACCATGGCCCTTTTGGCTCCCCTGGCGACGATCTCTCCATGATAGATCATCTGCTCGAGTGTCACTGGGATCGTCGTGTCGTGTCCTTGGACAACCATCCCAAGTGAATCGCCGACGAGCAAACAATGGACACCGGACGCATCGAGCATTTGGGCAGTAGGATAGTCGTACGCTGTGAGCATGGTGATCTTCTCTCCACGCTGCTTCATGCTTACGAGACTCCTGACGTTGATTCGTGCGATGGGCTCCGACATGAGAATGGGGCTTATCGTTGGTTATTGGTGGATTTGTTGATCGGTTGCCCTTTGGACAACACCCGTTGTTCCGACGCTTGACTGCGGGCTTCCTGAAGCGATTTCAAAGCGAATTCTCGTCGGTTAGCAGGAAGGCTCTGCCATGCCATGCGGTAGTATGTCTCGACCGAAGCCCAGTGGCCGCGCTGACGGGCTTGATTCGCAAGAGTCAAATAATACTTCGTAGCATCCGCATCGGTTTCGTGTTGAACACTTCCATACCCGGTGACATGTCTCTGCGAACCTGAGTGACCGGAGAGTGTGGCCAGGTAATCGTAGCCAGGGGGAATCAACTCACTGCGAGGAGCCGCAGGGATGCGCGAAAAACCGCGTGGATCAAACTGCTTGAGTTTGGGTGTGTTGGATTTCTGCGCGGTCTGGGAGCGTAGCATTCGGTCGAGTTCATCTAAATCGATAACCGTTGCCGATACCGACGCCCCCGACATGCCTTGCGCTCCACCAATCCCCCGGTTTCCGAACCCCGATGCAGATTGAGTAGCTGTACCGTAGTTTCCACCCAAGCTCATTGTTCCGCGATCTGGAACTGCTACCGAAGTGGAGATGTTAAAGGTACCCATGCCCGGCATCTGAACGATCTGCCCATGGCACCGGTGAACAGAATTCATTTGGATCACGCATGCGGCGAATCCAAGAAGTGACAATGTCCGCTTCACGGTTCGGCGGTAGCCAACGCTCCAAAGTGTCAGGCGGGGAGGGTTCAAGCCTTTGGCGGCTTTCGACGAACGCCCGGAGGATTCGATGCTGAGCATAGAACGGGAGGATCGCATAGCAGGACGGTTCTCTTGAATAGGATGGTTGTTCGAGGGGATTGTGCGCTGTGGAAACAGGAGTGCTTCCAAGTATTTCCGCCGAGTGTAGGAGATTTACGAAAAATAAACCGATCTTGCTGGTTTTTCCGGCACTGATTTTCCGGCACTGGTATCCGGTCAGTCAAGCGTATATTCTAATCCCAGACTCAATCCTTTCCTCTATGGAGTTTCCGAGATTATGGCGATAGCAGAATCCACCGTTGCCCTACCAAAAATCCATCACACCGAATGCTTTATCGACGGCAAATGGCGTCCTGCCGCTTCGGGTAAGACCTTTGAAACGGTCAACCCGGCGACCGAAGAAGTGATCTGCGAAGTTGCAGAAGGTGACAAAGAGGACATTGACGCGGCAGTCAAAGCAGCTCGCCGTGCCTTCGATGACGGACCCTGGAGTCGCATGGATGCCCGCGACCGTGGCAAGTGCATGTACCGCCTGGCGGATTTGATCGAAGCCGAAATCGACGAGATCGCGGCGCTCGAAAGCCTCGACAACGGAAAGCCGATTCGCGAAGCTCGCCACGGTGACATTCCGTTGGTCCTGGATTGCTTGCGCTATTACGCTGGCTATGCGGACAAGATCCATGGCTCGACGATCCCTATTCGTGGCAATTACTTCACTTACACCCGCCGAGAAGCCGTTGGTGTCGCGGGACAAATTATCCCTTGGAACTTCCCAATGCTGATGGTCGCTTGGAAGTGGGGGCCCGCTCTCGCCGCAGGTTGCACCATCGTGATGAAACCCGCAGAACAAACTCCGCTTAGCTGCCTGCGTATGGCACAGCTGGCCAAAGAAGCTGGCATTCCAGATGGTGTGATCAACGTAGTACCCGGATTCGGACCTACCGCCGGTGCTTCTCTGGTTCGTCATCCAGGTGTCGATAAGATCGCTTTCACAGGAGAGCATCGCACCGCCCAAATCATCATGCGAGACGCGTCCGAGACCCTCAAACGCTTGACGTTTGAACTCGGTGGAAAGAGCCCGAATGTGGTGATGGCAGATGCAGATCTCGATCGGGCAGCCCAAGGTGCTTACATCGGGCTATTCTTGAACCAAGGGCAATGCTGCTGTGCAGGAAGTCGCGTATTTGTCGACAAGCGAGTCCACGGCGAATTCGTAGAAAAGATTCAGAAACTTGCTAAAGCCCGCAAAGTCGGCAACCCGCTCTCTACCGCGACCGAACAAGGTCCACAGGTAGACCAAGCACAATTCGACAAGATCATGAGTTACATCGACAAGGGGAACGCAGAAGGTGCGAAGTGTATCGCCGGTGGGGCCCGATTCGGCGACAAAGGATACTTCGTTCAACCAACAGTCTTCGATGGCGTTACAGACTCGATGTCGATTGCTAAAGACGAGATTTTTGGACCCGTTATGTCCATCCTTACCTTCGATGATTGGGAAGAGCTCATCCGTCGTTCCAACCATACGTTCTATGGTCTTGCCGCTGCGATTTGGACCAAGAATATCAGCAAAGCCCACGAGTTTGCCAAGCGGGTTCGCGCGGGGACGGTGTGGGTCAATTGCTACGACGTTTTCGATGCGGCCGCTCCATTCGGAGGATTTAAGATGAGCGGTCAAGGTCGCGAACTCGGCGAGGAAGGTCTCAAAGCCTACACCGAATCGAAGACTGTTACAGTTAGCCTAGATTAAGGCAGTTGCATTCGATGAACCGATCGTGTTGGAAATACGCTTTGCTCGTTGGATTCGCCTTCGAGCAAAGCTCTTGGATTGCCAAGCTTGCAGCCCAGGAAAACCTCCAGCAATCGGCGTCTGCTCCTGCAATAGGCTCTCTCGAAGTTAAATCACTCCCCTCAAAAGTCATCGACAGATCGACTTTTTCTGAATCCCAATGGGAACGATTAGCAATCGCAACCGCCGCTGCTCTCGATCCAAGTGCGAGATTTCCGGTTCCAGACGTTTCAAGCAACCTGCTCCGTAACGAGCCTAGTCGACGAGCGCAGGCTTTCGAAACGTTCGTCGATGAACTGCTGCATTCGGAAAGCTACGCACAATGGCGGGCACAGACTTGGATGAACGACATGATGTCGAAACCTGCGATGGATCGCGCAGAGCTTCTGGGGTGGAGTCTGGAATCCTATCGCCGATGGTTGATCGAGTCGGCTCGACGTAACGACCGTTTCGATGCTTTCCTGCGGATGCAATGCATCGGTGACGAACAGTTGCGATCCGATCAGCGAATGCTCCCGACGGCAGTTTGGTATTTCGCTGGCCATCGCTCGGTATTCGATGTTATCGAGCTACCTACGCCAATCGAAAGCAATTTACTTCGTCCATTTCGAGAATCTCTCGACTCTATAATTCAAGCCGAAGACAAGGATTGGCAACGGTTACTCATCGGGGCCGAGGCTTCAGGTGGCCCTGTCGAGAAATGGTATCGAGGTGAGCTTGATTACCCGAAGGTTTCCGAGGAGACGCTAGCTTGGCAGTGGCCAGACGCTCAATCGCTCGAAGCGCAAGCCCGTGTAGCGGAAGACGAATCACTGATCGAGCACTTGGGCCAACCCCTCCGTGCGAATCGGGAATGGACGCTGGTATGTCAGGTGGATGTCTCTTCAGCGGCATTGGATTCAGACTTGCCGATATTGATGTTCGAGCAACAAGAATTCTCGCAAGACGCGAAACTTGAGCGCGGTGCTAACGACAGAGCCGGGCGAACTTTACGGTTGGAGCTCGTTCATGGACATGTTCAAGTCTCCTTTGTTCATGACCAAGCCGTAAGCGAATTGGTTCTGCGAACAACACAAATGATCTCGAACGGGACTCGGCAAATCGCAGTTGTCAACGAAGGCTTTGGGGGGCCTGGTTCAGTTCGCTTGGTCGTCGATGGTAAGCCACTCGATTTAGAAGTTGACGAAGCTGAAGCCTCGAGTGGGGCTTCGCAGAAGCGATTGCGGAAAGAGATTGTTCGTGGTGAGAAGGCGCGTTGGCGCATAACGCAAAAGTCTGCAGCTGGAATCGAGTGTCAGGAAACCAGGGTGTATCGGCTTGGATTATCGATCCCCGAATTACGCGGCTTAACGGAGTCATTCCTCAAGTCTGACTGGGATTCCCTTGAAGAAATGGAGAAACGCTTTTGGATTGAGCATTACGCAAAGCGCAATGATTCTCAATGGCGTTACCAACGCGAGAGTCGAGCTTACTATGCTGGCAATTTGAAATCGATTCAAGAGAGCGAAGCGATGGTACCGGTACTTGCAAACGCAACCGGGTTAGTGGAGTTGGGTGCCCGCGATGTTTTCCCGGCGTGTCTGTTGGGCACTTTAGATATATCGCTCCAGGGTAATTCAGAACGTAACCTTGAGAGCAACTTGGTACTTACGGGAGAGGAATGGAGCAAGCGACTTGGGATCGCGGATACCAATGATAAGGTACCGGATCGGATTCCCGAGAAACTAGCCAATTTGGAAGTGTCGAGAACTTGGAGAAATCTCTGTAGGGGAACAAGCCCCTCACAGGAATCCTTTGGGGGGCAGAGTGGTTCGCAGCCGAATACTGTGGGGACTGTTGAATCAGCTCGCACAGAGCTTGTTGTTGACAAACATGCTCGCGGTGAAATTGCTAGCGGTGAATTTGCTCGTGTTGAATTTGTTCGAACGGCTGACCAATTGGAATTGGTCAAGCATTTGTTGCTAAGTGATGCTTGGGCTTTGCATGTGCTTGAAGAATTAGCAAAGAGTAACTAATCGCTGCGACTAGTCGCTGATGATGACTGTTTCTTCCACTGTGCTGAACGGGACGATGGGCGTAACAGACACTTTCGTGCGTTGCAATTGCTTGACTTCATTTGCAAGTTTATCGATCACACTGAGCAGTTCACTCGAGGCTTTTTCGCCGAGGTGTAGCCGCAGAGCTTTACGTGTGTCTTGACTGAGGAGATCCTCGGAATAGCTCATGATATCTCGATTAGGTTTTAGGAAGGCTTGAGAAGGTTCGATTAGATGTGATTAGTGCGGTTAGATGCGATTAGATGGATACGGAAAAGATCACTCGACGGTAACGCTTTTCGCGAGGTTGCGTGGTTTATCCACATCACAACCGCGAAGCACCGCAACGTGATAAGCGAGTAGTTGGAGTGGAATTACAGAAACGATCGGTTGAAGCGGTTCGCAAACGGATGGGACTTCGATGATCCGGTCTGCGAGTTTCTCCAACTGTGAGTCGACGAAGTCGGTGATCGCGATCACGGGGCCTCCTCGGGCTTTGACTTCTTGCAAGTTGCTCATGACTTTGTCGTAGACGAGCCCTTTGGAGATTACGAAAACAGAGGGTGTATGTTCATCGACCAAGGCGATCGGTCCGTGTTTCATTTCAGCGGCAGGATAGCCTTCCGCGTGAATGTAACTGATTTCCTTTAGCTTCAATGCTCCTTCGAGAGCGGTTGGGAACAAGTAGTTTCGTCCGAGGTACAGGACGTTGGTTGCATGTTGCAGTTCCGATGCAATCTGCTTGACAAGCGGTTCGGTCTTCAGTGCCAGTTCGACTTGGTCTGGAAGGTTTTCAAGAGCATCGATCCAGCGCAGACCGGCTTCAAAGCTTAGGTGTCTCATGCGTCCGAAGTAGAGGGCCAGTAGCGCAAGGACGGTTACTTGAGAGGTAAAGGCTTTGGTGGACGCGACACCGATTTCAGGGCCCGCATGCAAGTATACTCCGCCGTCGGCTTCTCGAGCGATACTGCTACCGATGTTGTTGCATATAGCTAGGCTTGGGTGACCTTTCCGCTGCATTTCGCGCAGAGCGGCAAGGGTATCGGCAGTTTCTCCACTTTGAGTGATTCCAAATACGAGAGTCTGCTTGTCGACTGGCGGATTGCGATACCTTAATTCGCTAGCGTACTCAACTTCGACCGGCATCCTTGCGATCTCTTCGATCATGTACTCACCGATCAAGGCCGAGTGCCAGCTTGTGCCGCAACCTGTCAGGATGAGTCGTTCGATGTTTCTAAGTTGGGAGGTTGTTAAGTTCAGTCCGCCGAGTTTTGCGGTGGCGTTATCGCGGTCTAGCCTACCTCGAATAGCATTTCGAACGGCATCAGGTTGCTGGTGGATCTCTTTGTGCATGAAGTGTTCGTAGCCGTCGCAAGAATGAGCATCTTCGCTGTTGCTTAGAACTTGGATGTTGGGTTGTATGGTTCCTGAATCTCGCTGGATCACTTGGATGGATCGAGAAGTAACGATAGCGATTTGATGATCGACAAGGGTGACAATCCGATCGGTGTGACCGAACAGCGGAGCGGTGTCGCTTGCGATGAATTGTTCACCTTGTCCGACCCCGATGACCAAAGGGCTTCCGCAACGAGCCGCTAAAAGCAAATCCGGTTTGCTCTGGAACATCACCACCAATCCATAAGTTCCTCGCAACTTGAGCAGGACAGTTCGTAATACGATTGCTAAGTTGCCCGGAGAGTCTTCCCAAGTGGCATCCGCTGTGCGCTGTGCTTCGAGGGATTGATGAAACAAATGAGCGATGACTTCGGTGTCGGTTTCCGATTGGAATCGATAACCCGATGCAATTAACTCTTGCTTGAGTTCCTCGTAGTTTTCGATAACCCCATTGTGTACAAGAGCCAGGTCCGAAGTCCCGCCAAAGTGTGGGTGTGCATTCGGAACGGTAGCCGCGCCGTGTGTTGCCCAGCGGGTGTGTCCAATTCCAATTCGGCTTGCAACTGGGGATGATGCAAGTAGGCCATCAAGGTTGCTGATTCGACCGATGCTTCTGCGGCGTTCGAGAGATCCATCGTCGCGGAGCATCGAGACTCCTGCGCTATCGTAGCCTCGATACTCGAGCCGATAGAGGCCCTGAAGTAGAAAATGGGCAGCATCCGACTTGCCAACATAACCAACAATTCCGCACATAGCTTGCAAACCTTAAAGAAAAGCATCCAGTTTTCGCGGCGTCGATTCTGGAGTGTGTTTGCGGAATCTTACTCATCGGTAGGCAGGATTCTAGGTGTGTTTTTTCCAAATACTGCTAGGCCGAAACGCATCGTTGCGAGAGGGATCTCAGTCGCCCGTTAGGGAGATATTTAAGGCGTTCAGAATTGCATTGGGGTGTTAGTCCAATCCAATTAATCCTTCTCGGTCGGGTCGGGTCAAGTCGAAAAGAGCATGGATAAGTTCGATGTCACACTGTCGTTGTTCGACGTTTCGGCGGGCAAACATTCGTTGTTGGGTCGAAATCATGACTGAGGAAGGAAGCGGTGCGACTTGGCCAAAGAGTTTGGCGTAGTTCGAGAAACTTGGGACATTGGTGGTCACGAAACCATACATTGCACTGCACACGCCGATCCACTTGCCTGTGAAGATGCTGGTGTTGATCGCTGACTTGCTGTAGTCCCCGATAAAGCACCCCAAGAATTGCATCCCGGTCGCAATGCGCCCGGCGGGATAGTCGATAGATATCAGTCCGTACGTGTTCTTCAGGTCGCTTGTACAAGTCCCTGCACCGAGGTTGACCCAGCTGCCGACGTAAGAGTGTCCAAGGAATCCATGGTGTTGTTTGTTCGTATACGGTTCGATGATGGAGGCTTCGACCTCTCCTCCAATCTTCGTCGTATGGCCTGCACAAACTCCGTCTTTGAGTGAAGCATGCTCAAGAACTTTACACTTGCGCCCGAGGTACAGCGGTCCACGAAGCAGTGAGAAAGGCCCTACCTGCACACCATCTTCGAGGACAATTGGGCCTGCATCGACATCAAGGCAGACCCAATCCGGAATTTTCACTCCCTTGCCAACAAAAACTCCATCGCGAATCTGCTGATACTCTCGGCGTGCAATGAGCCACTGAAGGTTTGCCGCGAAGTTCGCCATGTGCGTGCGAATTACATCATGCGGATATTGGAAGGAGTTCACGGCCAGAGTTTGCGTTGGGCTCTCCGGTGGTGGATTCTTTGGGAAGCGAGCTTCAAGATAGCCTCTACCTTGATTCAAGATGGCTTCGTAAGACTCGTTAGGATGAAGAACACCAACGGGAATCCCGCGATCCACTAGCCATGTCGTTGGAGTGTCGTTGGGTTCCTTTAGAAGTTTCTCCAGTGTTTTCAGCGTTTCGACCGTGGGAGCCAATCGCGCACTGAGAACTAACTTCGGATGCGAATCCTTGGGGGCATTTTTAGGGTCTTGTAGAACGGGGTGATCTAAGCGTTGGATAGCTTGAAGATGTGTTCTTGCCAGACTGTAAGTAGGGATGTTTAAGGTCTCGATGAGATCGACAAGTCGCAGTCCGCCGCAAGTGACAGCTGCGCATAGTCGTGCTGTTGCAACGGGGTGAAGCAGATCCACTTTGGGATCTTCGACGAGAAATATGCTCATTGAACAATCGAATCGCGTTGGTGAGTGTTAGGTTCTTCAGGTAATTCTGTGGGTGGGAAATCTGGATTTCTCGTACTCAGCAACTCGGTACTCCTACTCCTACTCTACTCCTATGCGAAGCCCTTGAGTCCATTGAGGTCCAAGTGCTCTTTCAAGGATTCTGGTAAGAGCCCTCGTTTTGGCTTGGGTATCGTCGGAGTCCCAATGCTTCTTTTCGAGTACGAACACCCTTTCATTGAGTAGCATGTACGACTACGTTCGGCTTAGTGTCGGAAATGGCGCTGTCCGGTGAAGATCATGGGGATACGGTGTTCGTTGCAAGCAGCGATGACATCTTCGTCCTTTTTCGATCCGCCGGGTTGGATGATTGCTACAACGCCCGCTTGGGCGGCGCGGTGAATGGAATCTGGGAACGGGAAGAACGCGTCAGATGCCAGGATGCTACCACGAGACCGTTCGCCAGCTTTTGAAATCGAGATTTCTACACTGTCGACGCGGCTCATTTGTCCGGCACCAACGCCGACGAGCGCTGCGTCGCGAGCCAATACGATCGCGTTGCTCTTGACGTGCCGCACCATTTCCCAACCGAAAGCGATGTCATCCCACAAGGCATCCTCTACGGGTACGCTTGTGACGGTCTTCCATGTCAAATTCGCGGGTGGAAGGACATCTGCTTGTTGCACGAGAACTCCACCACTTACAAAGCGGTAGTCAAGTGTTGGCTCGAGTGGGCCTTCGGCTCCAATCGCAATCAGTCGTACGTTATCTCGCCACTTTGGCTTCGTCGATAAAACAGCGACTGCTTCGTCGGTGAAACTCGGAGCAATGATCGCTTCGATAAAGAGTCCGGGTTGGCACAAGACCTCCGCGGTCTCTAGGTCCACGGCTTTATTGAATCCGAGGATACCTCCGAAGGCGCTTTGGGGATCTCCCTCAAGTGCTTTGCGGCAAGCAAAGGAGAGCTTATGGCCGGATGCGGCACCGCAAGGGTTGTTGTGTTTGATCACAACCGCAGATGGCTTGGCAAAACAGCGTACGATCTCGTAAGCCGCGTCGGCATCGAGCAAGTTGTTGTACGAGAGTTCCTTGCCATGTAATTTCTTGGCTTGAACCAACGAGCAGCCCGTCGATGGGCGTGAGTAGAGAGCCGCCAGCTGATGTGGATTCTCGCCATATCGCAGATCGAGCACTTTCGTCAGTTTCATCTCCAAGATCTCGGGGAGTGCAAATTTGTTCTGTAGCTCAGATCCTTGCGGTATGGTTCGCGGATTTGCTTCTTGCTCAAAAAGATACTTCGCAATCGCGGCATCGTAGGCGGCGGTTGATTCGAAGCATTCGCGGGCTAATCGGCGACGGAGTTGTTCAGAGGTGCCACCCAAGCTTTCGAGTTCGGTGGCAATCGCTTCGTATTGACTCGGTGAAGTTGCAACGGTGACAAAAGCATGATTCTTCGATGCTGCACGGATCAGACTCGGTCCGCCGATATCGATCTGCTCGATCGCTTCCTCGAATGCAACTCCCTCCTTCGCTACCGTCGCTTCGAATGGATACAAGTTCACAGCGACTAGATCGAACTGAAGAATCGAATGATCTGTTAATGACTGAACATCTGTAGGGTTGGTGCGTCGGGCCAAGATCCCACCGAAAATTTTGGGATGAAGGGTCTTAACTCTGCCGTCCATGACTTCGGGGAAACCCGTGTACTGTGCGACTTCTTGGGCGGCGATTCCACCATCGATCAGAAATTTCCGGGTTCCCCCCGTGCTGTAAATTTCCACGCCCAAGGCGACTAGGCGTTTCGCGAACTCCAAAAGTCCTGACTTATCACTCACACTGATTAAAGCCCGGCGGATGGGTGCAGATTGGCTCACGGTATTCTCTTTGCTTCCAGTCGATATTTGCGGACGATGCTTCGCTGGCTGGGATTCGCTCACAGGGATTCGTTTGTGAATCCTGGGCTTGCCCGAGGCGAAAAACGTTGAAAAGCGTGCCGATTGCATCGTGAAGTCATGCATTCGAGCGCGGGAGGTGCCCCCCACGGGAAATCGTCCCCGAACTTGACGGAAATCGCAAGCCTAGACAGAGATGAAGTCGGTTAGAATGCTCTCTGTGGGGCTTGCGATTCGCTCGCCGGCATCTTACAACAAAGCACCCGTAGGGGCGGTTGAATGAGGGCTCTTTTGCCCTAACGCCCACTTAATTCCTATCTCTGACTCATTTGCGAGTGATTTCATGTCTGGCACCGGTTTAGATGCAGGTTTGGTTCCATCGGACAACGTGGCAAGCATTTTGGAACATGCCCTCGATGCTGGGGAGGGGATCCTGCGACTTACACCGACTTGGGTGCCCCGAAGTTTTCTGCATCCAGGACGTCGCATTAAGTTGCACCCAGACGATCTTTATGCATTCGGAGCGAACCGAGGGGGGATCGACGAGCGCTGGTTTGCAAGTACTACCGAAGCTGCAAACGAAGGGCGGGTCTGGCATGAAGGTTTGAGCTTCTGCCTCTTCGAAGGAAAGAAGTTCCTATTGAAGGATGCTGTGGCCGAGCAAGGCAACAAGTTGGTCGGCGGATCGATCTTCGGAAAATACAACCGTTGGCCGGTGTACTCGAAGTTCTTCGATAACATGGGGCCGATCCCTCACCACATGCACCAATCCGCAGAAGATGCGGCTTTGGTCGGCCAAGAAGGAAAGCCAGAGAGCTACTACTTCCCACCCCAATACAACAACGTAGACAATAACTATGCATACACGTTCATGGGGCTTGAACCAGGAACGACAAAAGACCAACTGCGTCGATGCTTGCAGAACTGGAACAAAGGGGATAACGGTATCCTCGATCTTTCGCGAGCCTATCGGCTCAAGCGAGGAACAGGCTGGTTGATTCCTCCCGGCGTTCTGCACGCACCCGGATCTTTGTGCACCTACGAACCGCAATGGGGTAGCGATGTTTTCGGTATGTTCCAGTCGATCGTCGAAGGACGCTATGTGCCTTGGTCATTGCTCGTCAAGGACATGCCACAGGACAAGCACCAAGACCTGGACTTCATCATCGGGCAGCTTGATTGGGAAAAGAACGTCGATACCCATTTCAAAGACTCGAACTACATCGAACCCGTAGTCGATACCGATAAGAGCTCTGTAGGGGTAACCGATAAGTGGATTGTTTACGGCACTATCGATGGGAAGCAATTGTTCAGTGCGAAGGAACTGACGATTGATCCAGGTGCAAAAACGACCCTCAAAGATGGTGCGGCAAGCGGTTGGATCACCGTACAAGGCAAGGGGCGGATCGGTAAGCTGGCTCTGCAAACTCCAGCGATGATTCGCTTCGGTCAAAACACCGAAGACGAAGTCTTTATCTCGCACGACGCTGCGACGCGTGGGGTTACGATCGAGAACACCGGTAGCGAGCCACTCGTTGGCCTGCGTTACTTCGGTCCAGACGCACACGCAAACTTGCCAGCGAACGGCGCATGGCAAAAGCACCGTTAATTTGCCAGTGAAGTAACTTAGTCAGTGACGTCACACTTGTGACATCACTTTGCCTGTGACGTTATTTGCCAGTGCCGTGACTTTGCAGATCAGCGGCACGCTTTAAAACCCGATTAGTTATCGGTGCCATTCTCTCAGGGATCGACTGGAGAATGACACCCTAGGAATCGTCTTCCTTTCCCAATTTTCCGATTGAACGGTTACTCAACCTCTGTGAATCCTTAAGGAATGTCTCATGAACAAACTTCCAAAACTCCACAATGCGATGTGGCCGGGTCTAGTCGGTAAAGGGGATGGGGACGGCCAAGAGCCACCGATCTCGCTTGAGAGAATGCTTCAACTCACTGCGGCGGCTGAAGTAGGGGGAGAGAAGTTCGACGGAATCGATTACTTCTTGTTCCTGCCACATACCGATCCGAATGCCTCGAAGGAAGAGTTGATCAAGATCGCGGATCAAATCGCCAGCTATGGATTTAGCGTTGGTTCACTCGTAGCACCGGTCTGGCCGGGCACCATCGGGGACTCGGCGATGGGTGACGACGAGCAACAAAAGAAATTCTTGTCGGCCGTTGAAATGGCCTGCCGCATTGCGAACATCTTCGAGAATCACGGGATCCGCAAGTACGGTGTGATCCGAGTTGACAGCGCTGAGTTCGGGATCGAGAAGTGGCGAGCGAATCCAAAACTCAACACGGCTCGAATCGTGGATACCTTTAAGAAAGCTGCTGTGATTGCGAAGGATCATGGCCAACGCTTGGCTGCCGAAGGAGAGATCTGCTGGGCGGGAATGCATTCGTGGCGTGATATGCTCGATATTCTTGAAGGAGTTGGAATGCCTGAAGCCTTCGGTTTTCAAGCCGACTTGGCACACACCTACCTTTACCTCCTCGGGTATAACGCACCTGAGTACTCGATGTTGGGCTCAACCTATTCCGAGGAAGAGTTCTATGCCGCCTATGAAAAGATGACGGACAAGCTTCGTCCTTGGACCATCGATTTCCACGTCGCTCAAAATGATGGACATGTTCACGGAGCAGGTTCGCACGACAAGACAGGGAAGCACTGTCCAGCGGATGATCCAAACGGAAAGTTGGATATCGTTAAGTGCGCAAGCTACTGGCTAAAGGATGCTTCCTCACGAGGAATCGAACATATCTGTTGGGATGGTTGCATGTTCCCAAATGCGACGTTGGAATCACCTAGCACCTGGAACACCATCCTTTCGTCGATGATCGCTGTTCGCAAAGCCGCCGGTTGGAATTCTGCAACGGCCTAGTCGTTCCCACAATTATAACAACCCACACACAATCATATTGAAAGCAAGGTAAAGGAAATTATGAAAGAACTTCGGATCGGAATGATTGGCTACGGCTTTATGGGTAAAGCCCACACGAATGCCTACTTACAAGCTGGTCGCTTCTTCAAGAGCGAGTACCAACCGGTTCTCAAAGCTCTGTGCGCTCGAAACGCCGATAAAGCGAAATCGTTCGCGGATAACTGGGGCTATCAATCGATCGAAACCGATTGGCGTGAACTGCTGAAACGATCGGATATCGATGCCGTCGATATCTGCACGCCAAACAACCTTCACAAAGAGATTGCAATCGAAGCTGCGAAAGCAGGTAAGATGATCCTTTGTGAAAAGCCTCTCGCGATGAACACCGCAGAGGGCTTGGAGATGGTAGCGGCCGTTGAGAAAGCTGGAGTGCCAAACATGGTTTGGTACAACTATCGGCGAGTTCCCGCTGTTTCCCTTGCACAGCAAATTGTCGCTTCCGGCAAACTCGGACGTATCTTCCACTATCGCGCAAATTTCTTGCAAGACTGGACCATCAACGCAGATGTACCTCAAGGAGGTGCTGCAACTTGGCGTCTTGATGTCGAGGCTGCCGGTAGCGGTGTTACCGGTGACTTGCTCGCTCACTGTATCGATACCGCCCTTTGGATCAACGGTTCGATCAATGACGTCTGCGCGATGACTGAAACATTCGTTAAAGAACGCGTTCACGCAGAGACCGGCAAGAAGACGCCTGTGGGCATCGATGACGCTTGCTCCTTCTTCTGCCACTTTAAAAATGGATCGCTTGGACTCTTCGAGTCGACCCGCTATGCTCGCGGTCACAAAGCTCTCTATACATTGGAAATCAACGGTGAGCACGCAAGCATCGCTTGGGATCTGCATGACCTTCATCGCTTGAGTTATTTCGACTACAACGATGACTCGATCGTGCGGGGCTGGCGCTCGATTCACGTCTCCGACGGAAACCAACCGTACATGGGTAACTGGTGGGTTCCAGGTTTGCAGATCGGATACGAGCATTCCTTCACGCACCAAGTCGCAGACTTCTTGAAGGGACTCGAGACCGGCGAAGCTGCTCATCCGACCTTCCGAGATGCCCTCGAAACACAGCGCGTATGCGACGCAGTTCTGGACAGTGCGAAAGATCGTCAGTGGAAGAACGTTTAGTTCATCCTTGAACTATCTTTAAAAGTACGAACAAAAAAAGCGGGCTCATCGAGCCCGCTTTTTCGTTGCCCTACTTAGTCTTCGGCTGGGCTGCCGTCTTCGCACATCTTGACGATTTTCGGGTCGAAACGTGCGAGTATATCCACCAAGTCGTGCTGAGCCGCCATCACCGAATGGATGTCTTTGTACGCCCCAGGGGCTTCATCGGCTCCCGCGGAAATCACTCGAATTCCTTGATCGTTCAAGAGATTTCGGACGTCCTTCCACGTGTACTTCTGCCTCGCTTGTGTTCGGCTCATGCACCTTCCTGCACCATGGGATGCGGATTGAAGGCTTGCAGCATTCCCTTTACCTCGCACGACAAAGCCTGGGGTCGACATCGAACCTGGGATCACTCCTAGCACGCCACGCCCCGCAGGTGTGGCTCCTTTGCGGTGAACAACCCATTGCTTACCTTGATGCGTTTCCTTCCAAGCGAAGTTGTGGTGGTTCTCCACTGTGCTGATAATTCGCGCTCCGAGGAGCTTCGTCACCAATCGATGGATCACGTCATGGTTTGCAGCCGCGTAGTGTCCCATCAACGACATTGCCTCCCAGTACTCTTGGCCAGCTTGCGTGTCGAGCGAAAGCCAACCAAGGTAGCCGAATTTTTCAGAATGTCGTGTTGGTATCAGGGCTCGGGCAATGTTGCTGTAGACCGAACACACCGATGCGCCTGTTCCGCGACTACCGCTATGGCTAAGGAGCGCTGTGTAGGTACCGGATTCGAGTCCAAGATCCTGCGAAGGCTCGGAGAGTGTCAAAGTACCGAATTCAACAAAGTGATTTCCTGATCCGCTGGTTCCAAGCTGTTTTCGGGCAGTATCCTTTTTCTCTCGCGTGGTTCGTGTAACGCTCCAATCCAAATCCATTACCGGATGGTCTTGGGGCCTCTCATGCGTCGATCCAATACCGAATCGGGTTCCTCGCTGTAGGACATCTTCGAAGCGATGCGGTTGTTTGTGCATCTCATTGGGTGAAATATCCAAGACGCTCAGCTTCATGCGACAAGCGATATCGACTCCCACAGCGTACGGTATAACTGCGTTCTCCACCGCTAGAACACCCCCGATCGGCAGACCGTACCCTACGTGTGCATCGGGCATCAGGGCCGCAGCGCGGGCGACAGGAAGTTCGCAGGCGACACGCATTTGCACGTGTGCGCCGGGATCGATCTGCTCACCCCATGTAGGGTAAGCAATCGATTGCAAAGGGAGTTTCGAATCCTCGAGTCGGAAGTCGATCAGGGCCTTCGCCAATTCCCCCCAATACGTGTGAGATTGGAATTCCTCAGGCGAATCTGAAATAGCCTGAAGGGATTTCTTGATGCTCTTCCCCCCGCCTTCCATCTCTTCGCGAGAAGAATTGGAAGCAAGGATCCGTTGAATCGCTGAAATCGCAAACGGGACGCATTCGCGTGGAATACCAAGTTTTTCTAGTTGTCGTGCATTCATAGCATGATAAGAGCAATCGAGGGGGAAATAGGTTCGCGTTTGGCTTGCGAAGAATCGGGAAATCGCGGAGTTTTACTCGGGCCGCTACCACAGAAGAAATTCGCGTTTACTATACTTTTTCAAGCTGAACGGGCGGGAACCCGCAACGTGTTCAGTCAGTGCCAAGCCCCTTTGGGTTATGGATTGCATATCCACATCGCAAGGACTGCGTGTTAGGCTGTGCTTTCAATAGAGTTTTTCAAGCGAATTAAGAAAGCAGATCATGGACCTCATCTACCGATTCGATCCGTACGCTCCCCTAGATTTCAAACGTCCGAAAACCAATAAAGAAGCCTTGAAGACGCTCGTTCAAGGAAATCAAAGGTTTGCGTCGACCGTGGAGCATTTGCAGAAAATCAGTGAGGGGGAGAAGCCTGAATCGATGGTGTTCCCAATCAATCCGGTTCAGTTAGGGGTGCCATGGATGGGGGGATTGGAGCCGATGCATGCTCCCTTCGCCGCCGTACTGGGTTGCGCAGATGCACGAGTGCCCATTGAGCATATTTTTGATTGTTCCGCGAACGACTTATTCGTCGTACGGGTCGCCGGCAACGTGCTTGGTCTCGAATGCATCGGTAGCATCGATTACGCAGCAACTGCTTTGCGAGAATCGTTGCGAAGCGTTATCGTGCTTGGGCATACCGGTTGCGGGGCAATCTCTGCTGCTACCGATGTCTACTTGGCACCTTCAAGTTTCGCAACCATAGCTTTCAGCCATCCCGTTCGAACCCTTATCGACCGTATTATGGTCAGCGTACGAAGCTCAGCCGATGCGTTGGAGGAAGTGTATGGTTCGAAGGTTAGCAAGCAGAAGAACTACCGAGAACTGTTGATCAACGCATCGTGCTTCGTTAATGCAGCAATCACCGCTTATGATTTGCAGCGAGAAGTCAATTCGGTCTCCAAAGGCTTGGTCGTCTCCTATTCGATTTACGATATGGCTTGGGCAAGCGCTAACGCGACTCCAATTCGGTCCAAGGACGAAGCTTTTGATAGGAAAGCCTTCGCTACTGCACCTTCGAATCCCGAGGATTTGCAGCGTGTCTCGCGTGAAATTGCGACTTGTTTATCCCCCGCATCGAACCCCAAGAAGAGCTAAGTTCACTTTAACGAAGCACCTTTGAATCAAACGTTTACTCAAAGCACTATGATGAAGACCTGCGGCGAGCTATTTGTTTATGGGACCCTCAAGCAGAACCAGTTAAGAGGTTCTCTTTGGCCAAGGGGACCGATTTGCGTGCGAAAAGCCATGGTTCAAGGCACGCTTTGGGATCTAGGGCACTACCCCGGATTAACCCCCGGGCACGATTGGTGCTTAGGGGAACTTTGGAGCATTGCAGCGGAAGACCTTGAGGAGACTCTGGCCGTTCTAGACGAGATAGAAGGCTATTGCAAAAAATCAGATACCGGACTCTACGTTCGACGCCCGATTCGCGCAAGAGTGCAATCGTCCGACGGCCAAGAGCAGTGGGAGGATGTTGATGCACAGACTTATATGTTCGAGCAATTATTCAAAGTGACATCCAAACGATGGATTCGTCCCTGGTTGAGAAGCCCAATTGCTCTGGAGCAGGGCTTGGAGGTCGCATGTTGGCCGGATGAGTACTCGCATGTGCCCACGCGCTTAGATGAAGAACAGGACTCGTAGTCACGCTTGGTCGGAAACAAGGTGCGGGGGGATGAGATGAGGGTGGAAGAGCACTGGACGACGCTAGACGTTGCTTGCTGCGGGTTCGAGTACGAGTACTGCTTCGCTGAGTACGAGTACCGCTTCGCTGAGTACGATACGAACCGAAGGGGACAACTTGCTGCTCAAAAACCACATCTCCGGGTACCAATCTGTATCTCGATTTGACGGTATTGGGCCTAAGCCGCACAGATCAGTACTACAGATCAGTACTACAGATCAATAATGAGGTGGGATCTCGTCTTCGGCACGACGCGGCTCACGGGAACTATCCCGGACTTGCCGAAGGTCGGAGGCGAGCAATCGAACTTCCCGTTGCATGGTGTCGATGCGTTTGCCTTGCTCAATGATCACTTCGTTCAAATCCTGAATTGTCTTTTGCAAGTGAGTCACGACGAATTCTAG
>CAIJIZ010000375.1 GCA_903820735.1 uncultured Pirellula sp. | reverse complement strand
TTAGGCATTAGGCATTAGGCATTAGGCATTAGGCATTAGGCATTAGGCGTTGGGCGTTGGGCAAACAGCTAACAGTCACCGCTGGTGGGTTTCGCGGTCGGTGGTTAAACGTGCGGATGCAATGGGCAATGTTTGGGATGTCGAAGTACTTGAGAAAGCCATCGGCGGACCGCTTCACCACACCCTACTGATCGTTGCATCGCAACAAGCAACTTCAAACGTCGTCCAGTGCTCCTCCCACCCTCATCCCCCCCGCCCCTTGCTCCCGCCGAGCGGGAGAAAGGGTGCCAAGCTTTGCTCGGAATCCGTACATGATGTGTGTGTCTCACGCATCGAATCTAACTCCTCAACATCATGGAGCAAGTGGACGGTTCAGTTTATCTGGACTTGTTCCGGAACCGGAGAAGTCCGTGCTGTCTGCCAAGTCGGCAAAGAACCAATCTTGACCTAATCCACCAATCAGCGAATCGACGTTTCCGTCAGCAAAGACGGTATCGGTGACTTGATCGCTTGAGTCGCTGTTGAGATAGTATTCGCCGTTGGATCTTGGACCCGTACCGTTACCCCAGATGTTCGCGCTTCGCTGAGCAAAGCTACGAGCGGATGTCCATTCGTTGTACACCGCGATCAATGCATTTCGCTGTGTATCGAGGTTTGTTTGACTTGCTACGAGCAAGTCGTCTCCTCCGGAACCAGTCAATGCATCCGCCCCAGTTCCACCGAGAAGGAGGTCGCGTTGGTTGCCTCCGACGAGTGTGTCGTTTCCACCAAGGCCAACTAAGATCGTGGATTTGTTGGTGTATCCTGTCAGCGTGTCATTGCCAGCCCCACCGGTAACCATTTGAAGATTTGAGGTCAGTCCAGCAATCGCCGTGGCATTGCCATTGGTGGTGGAGTTAAGGTTGATGCTCACGCCGACTTGCCACTGCGCGTAACTGATGGCGTTGAGCGCCGTCCCTGTTCCACCGTTGAGATTACCGGTCAGGGTGCCGGTTGGAGCGATCTCGAAAGCGTCGGATTGATTTCCGCCAGTGAGATTTTCGATCCCGCTGAAGGACAGGGTTTTTCCTGAGAAAGCTAATTGCCCAGAGTTTGTAGTGTCAATTTTCCAATCCGAGGCAAGCGATGGACCGGTCAGGGTATCGAGTCCCGTGCCCCCCGTAATACCACCGATCGACTCATAGGCGATGCTGTTATGGAAGAGTTGTCCAGAAGTGGAAACTAACCAGTTGGTCGCTGCGTTGCCACCCTTGATCTTGGACCCACTCAGCGCGTTCCCCTTCACGGTTTCGACCGAGTTGTACCCACCGAGAACCATTTGGAGGTTGCCGGCAAGCTGCACTTTGGGTGTTCCTGCCGCATCGATCAGCAATTCTGCGTTGATCGATTCGAAGTTCAGTCGATCGCTTCCGCTGCCACCGGTAATCGAACCCGAGAGGCGTCCATCGTTGGCAAACGAGAAGCTATCAACACTTGTTCCACCGTACAAATTCTCAGTTCCTTGGAAATCGATGCTCCAAGTCGAGGATTCAAGTCGCCCAGCGTTGGGAGTGAGGATGGTCCAAGAAGTGTTTTGCGATGGTCCAAGGATCGTATCCGATCCACTGCCGCCCGAGATCTCTCGGATCGCGAGATAATTCGTGCCGTTGATGGAAACCTGTCCGTTCGGCTGGATGCTCCAAGCAGCCCTGGTCGATGGGCCGATGAGCTTCGTGCCAGTGGTTGCATTCCCGGTGACTTGCTCGATCGACGTGTAAGAACCGATCAGGTTGTCGACGGTCGAGATAGCACCGATACGGAAGGATTGTGGAGCGGTACTTTGGCTGATGTCCAAGGAGTCTGCGCCGTCCCCACCAGAGATTCTGCCCGATAGTTGGCCGTTGGCATTGAAGAGGAACTGATCGGCTGCGGACCCACCGGCGATGCTTTCGAAGCCAGAGAATTCCAATGTGCTGTTCAATGTTCCGGAGTTCGTACCTGTGAGATTCCAAAGGTTACCCGTGTTGGCACCGATCAGCAGGTCGGTAGACGCGGAGCTAGCGACGATTTGTTCGATTTGACCGAACCCGTTCGAAACACTCGTCACTCCAGTTTGCAGATTGACGATTTGTCCAGTGGTTTTATTGGCAAGCATCACGGCATCGAGGCCGTCACCACCTAGAAGGCTACCGGAGAGGCGTCCAAGGGCATTGAACTGGAATTGTTCATTTCCAGAGCCACCTTGCAAAGTATCGGTATTTGCAAAGACGATCGATCCATCGATATTCCCGCTGTTGACACCCGAGACCGTGACTTGGTGATCGCCAGAGGTCATCGATAGTTGGTCAATACCCGTGCCACCGTCAAAGAGAACCGCGCCGGAGAGGACTTGCAAATGATCGTCACCTGCAAACCCAAGGATTCGCAGGCTTTCGGTGGACGTAAGCCGAACCATGCTTCCTTCGAGCGTCAGATTGCTGCCGTCGAGAACGAAGGAGTCTGCGACAGACCGGCCTGCGACTTGAACGGAATCGTTACCTCCAAGTCCATCGATTCGAATCGAACCAGGGTGGACCAATTCGCCGTTGAACACCGTCGTACCATTTACAGCCACCACCCAAAGATGCGTCGTACCGTCCCCTTGATAGGTCAAGCTGATACTATCAGGGTTTGAGGTACCAGTGACGTAAACATTTAGATCCCGCTCGACAATGGTAAATTCGCGATCAAAGAATAGACCACCTGCATCCGTTGTACGAATTCGGACCGAGTAGCTACTTTGTGGATCGAAGCTAATAGAGTTGGTGGCTCGCAGGCGATTTCCGGAGATGTTGAAAAGGTTGTTGTCGGTATCACCGTTACCGGCGATCAGCGTATAAGTAAACAAATCTGCGGTGTCTGGATCCGTCGTCGAGAGAATGCCCACTAAGGCGTTTGCGCCAAAGTTCTTCGGAACCGACGTATCGGAGAGTGACAGGTTGGTGGGGCCTTCATTTTCATTGGAGACCGAGACCAAGATAGTTTTCTCGACGAAAAGTCCAGCTTGATCCGTCGAGCGAATTCTTATGGAATAGCTTGATTTCGTTTCATGGTTGAATGTTTGCGTTGCGCGAAGAATGTTGCCATCGATGCTGAACGCGGAGTTGTCTGTGTCACCGTTACCGGATACCAATGCATAAGTAAATGTATCGGTTGGATCCTGATCGGTAGTCGAGAGATTCCCAACTACAGTATTGCTTGGTGCGTTCTCGGAAATCACAGTGTTGGAGGATTCGATGTCGGTTGGGGCATCGTTTTCGTCAGTAACAGTGATCGTGAATTCCTTTTCCGTCCATAGTCCACCTTGATCGGTCGATCGGATGCGTACCGTATAGCTCGATTGCGTTTCGTAATCGAAGCCGTCAACCGCTTTTAGATCGCTGCCATCAACACTAAAGGCTGCGTTGTCGGCGTCGCCACTGCCGGTGACCAGAGTATAGGTGAAGGTGTCCGACGGATCTTGATCCGTTGTCGACAAGACACCAATGGTTGTTGCGGCTGCTGAGTTTTCAGCGATCGAAGCGTTGGATAATGCGATATCGGTGGGAGTATCGTTGGCATCGGTGACCGAGATCGTGAACGCCTTCTCGGTCGATAAGCCATCTTGATCGGTCGAGCGAACTCGCACGGTGTAGCTTGACTTCGTTTCGAAGTCGAAGCTGCCGGTGGCTCGTAAGGTGTTGCTGCTGATGTTGAACGCAGCGTTATCGGAATCACCACTGCCCGCGACGAGGGTGTAGGTCAACGTTTGCTCGGTATCCTGATCGGTGGTGCTCAGCGTTCCAACGGTTGCATTGGCTCCGGCGTTCTCAGCGATGCTGGTTGCCGAAAGGGCGATGTCGGTTGGCGTTTCGTTGACATCGGTGACGGAGATGGTGAATGCCTTCTCGGTCGCCAGGCCGTCTTGATCGGTCGAGCGAACTCGCACGGTGTAACTTGACTTTGTTTCGAAGTCAAAGCTGCTGGTGGCTCGCAAGGTATTGCTGCTGATATTGAACGCAGCGTTATCGGTATCACCGGTTCCGTCGACCAGGGTGTAAGTGAACGTTTGGCTGGCATCTTGATCGGTGGTGCTCAACGTCCCAACGGTCGCATTGGCTCCGGCGTTTTCAGGGATGGTGTTCGCTGAAAGGGCGATATCGGATGGAGTTTCGTTGACATCGGTGACGGTGATCGTGAATGCCTTCTCGGTCGCCAGGCCGTCTTGATCGGTCGAGCGAACTCGCACGGTGTAGCTTGACTTTGTTTCGAAGTCGAAGCTGCTG